>JBDTCA010000001.1:0-2919 GCA_039923815.1 Caldimonas sp.
CCCATTCGCTCAAGGCCGGCGTCGCGACCCTGGTCCTCGACCGTGTCCAGGATCCGGGCAACGTCGGCGCGTTGCTGCGCAGTGCCGCCGCCTTTGGTTTCGGGCAGGTCGTGGCGCTGACAGGCACGGCGGCGCTGTGGGCGCCCAAGGTCGTGCGCGCGGGCATGGGCTCGCACTTCGCGCTGCACCTCGTCGAAGGCGCCGACACCACGATGCTCGACGCACTGGCGTTGCCGCTGTTCGGCAGCAGCTCCCACGCACCGATGCGCATCGACGATGAAACGCTGCCCTGGCCCTGCGCGTGGGTGCTCGGCCATGAAGGGCAGGGGTTGTCGGAAGCGGTGGTGGCACGCTGCACGGCGATGCTGCGCATCCCGCAGCCGGGTGGCGAGGAGTCGCTCAACGTCGCCGCCGCGGGCGCCGTCTGCCTGTACGAATCGTCGCGCCAGCGTGCCGCGACAGTTGCACCCATGGAGTGAACACGATGCCGATCCTGTCGACTTACGACGATGTCATCGCTGCTGCGGCACGCATCGAAGGCCATGCCCACCGAACGCCGGTGCTGCGATCACGCACGGCCGACGCCGAGTCGGGCGCCTCGATCTTCTTCAAGTGCGAAAACCTGCAGCGTATGGGCGCTTTCAAGTTCCGAGGTGCATTCAACGCGCTGTCGCGCTTCAGCGACGAGCAGCGACGCGGTGGCGTCGTCGCCTTCTCTTCGGGAAACCACGCGCAAGCAATCGCACTTTCGGCGAAGCTGCTCGGCATGCCGGCGACCATCGTCATGCCGAGCGACGCGCCGGCTGCGAAGGTGGCGGCCACCGAAGGCTATGGCGGCCGCGTCGTCCGCTACGACCGCTACCGCGAAGACCGCGAGGCGATCGGGCGTCGCCTCGCCGAAGAGAACGGCATGACGCTGATCCCGCCCTACGACCACGCCGACGTCATCGCGGGCCAGGGCACCGCCGCGAAGGAGCTGTTCGAGGAGAGCGGCACGCTCGACGCCCTGTTCGTGTGCCTCGGTGGCGGCGGCCTGCTGTCGGGTTCGGCACTGGCAGCACGCGCGCTATCGCCGGCGTGCAAGGTCTACGGCGTCGAGCCTGAAGCCGGCAACGACGGCCAGCGATCGTTTCGCAGCGGCACGATCGTGACCATCGAGACGCCGGTGACGATCGCCGATGGCGCCCAGACGCAGCACCTCGGCGAGCTGACGTTTCCCATCATCCGCCGCGACGTCGACGACGTGCTCACCGCCAGCGATGCCGAACTCGTCGAATGCATGCGCTTCTTTGCAGCGCGCATGAAGATGGTGGTGGAACCGACCGGATGCCTCGGTTTCGCGGCGGCGCGCGCGATGGGGACCGCGCTCGCGGGCATGCGGGTCGGCGTGATCGTGAGTGGGGGCAACGTCGATCTGAACGCGTACGCCGGTCTGCTTCGAAACTGAGCGTAGGGCGCCGCCGGCGGCCGCTGTCGTCTTGGCAGCGGAGGCAGCACCCTCGCATTATTTCGGTGCGCTCAATACGCCAGCCGGTCCGGCCGCAGGTCCCGCAGGATCGTGGTCGCGATCTCCTCGATCGACTTGTGCGTCGACGACAGCCAGGCGATGCCTTCCTTCTTCATCATCGTCTCGCCTTCGCGCACCTCGTAGCGGCAGTTCTCGATCGATGCGTATTTGCTGTTCGGGCGCCGCTCGTTTCGGATGCGGGACAGGCGGTCGGGGTCGATGGTGAGGCCGAAGCACTTCGCCTTGAAGGGCGCCAGCGTCGACGGGATCTTGCCGCGCTCGAAGTCTTCCGGAATGAGCGGGTAGTTGGCGGCCTTGATGCCGTGCTGCATCGCCAGGTAGAGCGACGTCGGCGTCTTGCCGCTGCGGCTGACGCCGACCAGGATCACATCGGCCTCGGCCAGGTTCCGCGACGACTGACCGTCGTCGTGAGCCAGCGAGAAATTGATGGCCTCGATGCGGTCGGTGTACTCCTGGCTCTCCGACACGTCGGAGAAGCGGCCGACGCGGTGGTTCGACGTGACGCCGAATTCGGCCTCGAGCGGTTCGATGAAGGTGTTGAACATGTCGAGCACCAGGCCCTGGGCGGCCGTCTTGACGATGGCCAGGATCTCGGGATTCACGAGCGTGACGAAGACGACCGGCTTCTTGCCGTCGACATCGGCCATGTGGTTGATCTCGCGCACGACCTGGTGGGCCTTGTCGGGCGTGTCGATGAACGGCCGGCGCAGGTGCCTGGACTTGATTGCGAACTGCGAAAGGATCGAGTTGCCGAAGGTCTCGGCCGTGATGCCGGTGCCGTCCGACACGAAGAACACGGTGTGGCGAGGACCGGGGGCTGCGGGGATGGCGGCGTGCAGCGGCGCCAGCGAAGGGATCAGGGCTTCGGTCATGACGAGATCATAGGCAGCGCCGCGAGGGCTGGCTCGTAGAATGCCAGACAGCTTCGATGCGCCTCACGCCCATGCACGCCACCGCCCCTCTCCCCGCTGTCGGGTCGAAGAGCGCCGGTCGGGAAGCCCCGGTTTTTCACCTCAAGGTCCTGCCATGTCATCCACCTCACTGGCGACCGCCCTCGTCGCCCGCTTCGAAGACCTGAGAATGACCGATGTCGAGGTGGTCGGCGGCAAGAACGCCTCCCTCGGCGAGATGATCAGCCAGCTCAGCGAGACGGGCGTGCGCGTGCCGGGCGGCTTCGCTACCACGGCATACGCATTTCGGGCCTTCCTCGCCGAAGGCGGTCTGACCGGCCGCATCGCCGACAGACTCGCGACGCTCGACACGGACGACGTCCGCTCGCTGGCCGAGGCCGGCGCCCAGATTCGCAGCTGGATCGAGGCGCAGCCGTTCCCTGCCGCATTCGAAGCGGCCGTGCGCGAGGAGTACGACCGGCTCGCCGCAGGCAGCCCCGG
>JBDTCA010000002.1:0-3737 GCA_039923815.1 Caldimonas sp.
TGGCGGTGGTCGGCGGCCTGGTGTTCTCGCAGGCCATCACGCTCTACATCACGCCGGTGATCTATCTCGCGCTCGACCGTTTCAGCGGCAAGGGCCCGGTGACGACACCCGAGGGTGCCGCCGTGACGGCCGCAACGACGACATAGCCCCCGCGGCCGCAGCCTCCGCGGCGGCTAATGCAGGTGGGGGCCGCGCTGCGCCGCCGCCAGCACGCTCACGGCGCCCTGACCGACGCTGCCGGCCTCGATCTCCGCCTCGGTGGCCTCGCGCACATCGCGAACAACCATCTCGAGCCTGAGGCCGATCCCGGCCAGTGGATGATTGCCGTCGAGCACCACGTGGTCGGGGTAGACCTCGGTGACGGTGTAGATGGCTTCCGCGCGCAGATCGGGCGTCTTCGCTCCGGGCGGCGGTCCTTCGAACTGCATGCCGGTCTCGATGTTCTCGGGAAAGATGGCGCGCTCCTCGAAGAACACGAGGTCGGAGTCGTATTCGCCGAAGGCGTGCTCGGGCTCGAGATGCAACGTCGTCTCGTAGCCGGCGCTGTGGCCCGCCAGCGCTTCCTCGACCTTCGCAAGCAGGTCGTCGCCACCGAGGAAGAACTCGACCGGCTCGGCGAGTTCGTCGATCTCGATGCCTTGTGCATCGGCAAGTCGCCAGGTCAGGCTGACGACGCAAGGTGACTCGATTTCCATCGAAACGATGATCGCACAATGAGGCATGAACCCCGATCGTCCGACCGCCTTGCTGGGTGGCTTGTCCCCGGCTCTCTTCATGCGCCGGCACTGGCAGAAAAAACCGCTGCTGGTGCGCTCGGCCGTTCCCGAGGGGCTTCCGGAACTCGATGCGCGCAGTCTGTTCGCGCTGGCGGCGAGCGACGACGTCGAGTCCCGACTCGTCGTGCGTGATGCGCTCGGCGCCTGGTCGGTGCGGCAGGGTCCGTTGCCGCGCCGCGCGCTCCCGCCGATCGCGCGGGCGGGATGGAGTCTCCTGGTGCAGGGCGTCGACGCTCACGTCGACGCAGCGCATCGTCTGCTCGCACGATTTCGCTTCGTGCCCGACTTCCGGCTCGACGACCTCATGGTCTCGTTCGCGAGCGACGGTGGCGGCGTCGGCCCGCACGTCGATTCGTACGACGTGTTCCTGCTGCAGCTGAGCGGGCGCAGGCGATGGCGCATCGGTCGCCCGGCGCGGGCGCCGCGTCTGCGTGTGGACGTTCCGCTGAAGATGCTCGCCGACTTCATGCCCACCGAGGACTGGCTGCTGGAGCCCGGCGACATGCTGTACCTGCCGCCCGGCTGGGGCCACGACGGTATCGCCGAAGGTCCATGTCTGACCGCCTCGATCGGCTTTCGCGCCCCCGACGCCGAACTGCTCGCCAGCGACCTGCTCGAGCGCCTTGCCGACGCCGATCGCGGTGACGAGCCGGCGCAGGCCTCCGAGCCGCGCCTCTATCGCGACCGCCATGAAGCGGCGACCCGACACCCTGCGCGTGTGCCTCCAGCGCTGCAACGCTTCGCCGATCGTTCTGTCGAGCGCCTGCTCGCCGACCGCCAGGCACGGGCGCGTGCGCTCGGCGAATCGCTGAGCGAGCTGAAGGCCGGCGTGTTCTTCGAAGCAGCAGCAGAGGTCGATGCCGCCTCGGGTGTTGTCCTCGATCGCCGCACCCGCATGCTGTACGACGACCGCCACGTCTTCATCAACGGTGAGTCGTACCGCGCCAGTGGCGGTGACGCCGCGCGCATGAGAACACTGGCCGACCGCCGAAGTCTCGACGCTGACGCGCTGGCCGGTCTCAGTGACGAGGCCACGGAACTGCTTGCACAGTGGGTCGCGGCAGGCTGGTGCCGTGCGGCGACGGACACGCCAGAATCGTCGCCGGACCCTTCTTCGAAACAGCCGAGGCACTCCAGATGACCACTGACCGCGAACCATCGTCGTCGGCCGACGATATTGCGCCCCTCGCGAGCCGCGCTGATTTCCAGAACGCCGTCCGCGCCGCCTTCGTTCAAGCGGCAGAGCACGGCGCCCCGGAGATCTTCATCGTCGACCCGAATTTCGCCGACTGGCCACTGAGCGAACGGGCCGTGGTCGACACCCTGACGGGATGGGTCGACTCGCATCGTCGCATCACCGTCGTGGCGCACAGCTTCGACGAGTTCGCGCGCCGTCAGATCCGGTTCGTCGAGTGGCGTCGTCAGTGGGCCCATGTCGTTCATTGCCGGCGTGACGACGAACTCGAGGCCGAGCAGATCCCGACGCTGATGGTGGTGCCCGGGCAGGTCTGCATTCGACTGCTGGACCGGGTCCGCTATCGAGGCCTCGTCTCGGCCCGGCCGATCGATCTCACGGGGTGCCGCGAAACAATTGACGCGCTTTTGCAACGGTCCACCGAAGCCTTCCCCGTAACGACTCTGGGCCTCTAGGGAAAGCCCTTAAGGCCCTCTATAATCGAGGGTTAGGCACTGGAAATGCTCATGCCTTCCATGTCTTTGTATGTTGGGGATCTTCGATAGATGGGTTCCCAGGCTTACCGGTCATTTTTCGAACCCTAAACCCGAGGAGATATAAATGAAAACAGCACTTTTGATGGTCACCCTTGCCGCCGCCGTTTCCTTCGCTGCCTGCAGCAAGAAGGAAGAGACGACGACCACGATCACCCCGCCGCCGGCCACGATGTCGACGCCGTCGACGACCACCATCGTCACCACCCCTGACACCTCGGCTTCGTCGGCGATGTCGTCGTCGATGGCCGCCTCGTCGGCCGCGACCTCGGCGATGGACGCCGCCTCTTCGGCGAACATGGCCGCCTCCGCCGCCATGGAAGCCTCGTCGGGCGCGATGAAGTAAGAGGTTCGCAAGACCTGCCGAAAGCCGCCTCCGGGCGGCTTTTTGCATTTCCGGAGTGGCCGTTCAGCCGATCGCGAGCCAGTCGAAGCCGGTCACCGGATCGGCGATCACCAGATCGCGCGGGTCATTGCCCCGCTCTGCAGCCAGCGCAGTCCGCACGAGCTGAGGACTGTTGTTCTCGCGGCTCAGATGCGCTGCGACGACATGGCTCATGCGGCCGCCGCCCGCCCGCGCGAGGATCTCGGCCGCCGTTGCATTGTTGAGGTGGCCGAACCGGCCTCCGATGCGGGATTTGACCGACGCTGGATAGCGCGACGACGCGAGCCGATCGGCATCGTGATTGCACTCGAGCACCAGCGCGTCGCAGCCGTCGATGCTCTCCAGCATGTGGGCGGTGATCGAGCCGAGGTCGGTCAGCACGCCGAGGGCGACATTGCCGTCGCTGCAGCGCAGTTGCAGCGGCTCGGCGGCGTCGTGAGCCACCGTGAACGGCAGGACCTCGAGGTCGCCGACGGCAATGGCCTCGCCGTCGCGTGCGAAAGCCAGCCGGGCTGGCGCCGCGGCCGGCCCGATGGCGCGCCACGTCCCGCGGCTCATCCAGATGGCAAGGCCGTGGCGCTCGGCCAGCGCCAGCGCACAGCCGACGTGATCGCCGTGCTCGTGAGTCACGAACACGGCGTCGAGGTCGGCGCCCGACAGGCCGAACCGCTGCAACCGTGTCTCGACTTCGCGCAACGAGAAGCCGGCGTCGATCAGGAGCCGCGTCGTGGTGATGCCGTTGGTGGCCTCGACCAGCGTGGCGTTGCCGCTGCTGCCGCTGCCCAGGCTGCAGAACCGGATCACGCCGACGAGCCCACTGCAGCGACCCGGCCGCGCCCCGGCAAAGG
>JBDTCA010000003.1:0-3673 GCA_039923815.1 Caldimonas sp.
CACGTCCACAACCGCCAGGGCTCGCGCAGGCCCAGCGTCGGTTGCCAGTCCAGCGCTCGGGCGATGGGCGCGTCAGCGAGCGCGCCGCCGCCTTCGGCGCTGATGGCGCCGACGACGACCGCGCCCAGGCACAGCAGGCCGGTCAGCAGCACCCAGGCCATGCCATCGATTCGAAGCGCCCGCCTCACGCGCCGGGGCCGAACACGGCGCGCCACAGGGCGCGCCCCGCGGCGCGCTCGGGCGCCAGCGTCTCTTCGGCAAACAGCGTGGGCTGCTCGTCCAGCCGCGCCCGGTGCTGCGCACGCCGCAGCTCGCGATAGGCGTCGGCCGCGGCCGTGCCGATGCCCTCGTCCAGCAGGCCCGCGTCCTCGGCGCGCTTGAGCAGCGCGATGTTGCCCAGGTTGTCCTGCAGGCCCGGGTGCTGGCGGCCGTGGGCCAGCACGAGGTATTGCACGGCGAACTCGATGTCCATCAGTCCGCCTTCGCACTGCTTGGGGTCGATGCGCGTGTCGCGCTGCGGATGTGCGTCGCGCACCTTCTGGCGCATCGCCGCGATCTCCTGGCGCAACGCTTCGGCGTCGCGCTCGGCCTCGATCACGGCGCGCCGCGTGGCCTCGAAGCGGGCGCCGAGATCGGCGTCGCCCGCGCAGAAGCGCGCCCGCGTGATGGCCTGGTGCTCCCACGTCCAGGCGGTGTTGCTGCCGCGGCCGCGCTGGTAGTGTTCGAACGACTCGATGGACGTGACCAGCAGGCCCGAGTTGCCGTTGGGGCGCAGCGCGGTGTCGATGTCGAACAGCTCGCCCGCTGCGGTGCGCAGTGTCAGCCAGGTGATCAGCTTGCGCACGAACGCCGCGTAGACCTCCTGGGCGCGGTACGGATCGGCCTCGCCCGCGTCGTCGTAGAGGAAGACGACGTCGAGGTCGCTGCCGTAACCGAGCTCCTTGCCGCCGAGCTTTCCGTAGGCGATGACGGCCAGCTGCGGCTCGTCGCGGTGCGCTGACTTCAGGTGCTTCCAGGCCCAGCGCAGCGCGCACGACAGCGTGGCGTCGGCGAGTGCGGAGAGATCGTCGGCGACCTGCTCGACGGTGATGTGCCCTTCGACGTCGCGCACCAGCGTCCGGAAGACCTCGGCATGATGGGCGCGGCGCAGCGTGTCGAGCAGCAGCTCTTCTTCGACCTGGCTCGATCGCTGCCAGCCGGCATGGCGCTCCTCGAGCTCGCGCGTGTAGGCCGCCGCGTCGAAGCGGTCGTGCAGCAGGCGTTCGTCGGCGAGCTCGTCGATGACGCCGGGATGCAGCATCAGGTAGCGCATCGGCCAGCGCGCCAGGCCGAGCAGGCGCAGCAGCCGGTTCTGCACTTCGGGCCGCTCGGCGAGCAGGGCGAGGTAGCTCTCGCGGCGTAGCAGCGGTTCGAGCCAGTCGACGAACAGCACGGCCGCGTGCAGTGTGCAGCGACCCTCGGTGACGGCCCTGGCCGCACGCGACACCAGACGCGCGAGCCGGACCTTGCTCTCGTCCTTCAGATGGTGGATCTTCGGCTGGTCGCAGAGCGGTCGCACGCGCGACGCCAGCTCGGGCGGAAGCTCGGCGAGAAAGGCCTCGGCATCCACCGGCAGCTGCGGCGGGCCGCAGCCGCGGCAGTCGCCGCTGCCGCTGGCCGACTTGCGGCCGTCGTTGAGCAGCAGGTCGAATTCGCCGGCGACGAACTCGCGTGCCTCGCCGAGGCGATCGATCAATGCGCAGGCACCGAAGGGTGCCTCGGCGTCGAGGCTGGCCGCGACCCAGGCGAGGTCGACGTCGAGCGTCGGCAGCACATGCGTCTGCTGGTCGTCGAGGTACTGGATGCGGTGCTCGACGCGTCGCAGCAGGGTGTAGGCGGCGGCGAGCCGTTCGGCGCTGGCCCGCTTCATGAGGCCGCCGGCGGCGAGCTTGTCGAGCGCCTTCAGCGTCGAGCGGGTGCGGATCTCGGGGAACTGGCCGCCGCGCACGACGAGCAGCAGCTGGACGATGAACTCGATCTCGCGGATGCCGCCGCGCGACAGCTTGACGTCGTTGGCGCGCTGCGGCCGGCCGGCGGCGCGCCGCTGGGCTTCGTCCCGCACCTTGGTGTGGAGCTGGCGCAGGCCCTCGAAGACGCCGTAGTCGAGGTAGCGCCGATAGACGAAAGGGGTGACGAGCGAACGCAACGCCAGCGCCCGGCCGTTCTCGACGCTGGCCCGCGGCGCCACCACGCGGCTCTTCAGCCAGGCAAAGCGTTCCCATTCGCGGCCGTGCGCCTGCAGGTACTCCTCGAGCATCGCCAGGCTCGTCACCGGCGGCCCGGAGTTGCCGTTCGGCCGCAGCATGAGGTCGACACGAAAGACGAAGCCGTCTTCCGTGACATCGCCGATCAGCGTGTAGAGCCCGCGCGCGACCTGCGCGAAGTACTCGTGGGCGCTGATCCGCGTTGAAGGCTGGCCGGTCGCCGGGCCGTCCCCGATCCCGGCCGCGCGCCCTTGTTGTTCAGCGACCGCAGGAAGCGTCGGCGCTCCGTCGGTGAGGCCGTCTTCCTCGTAGACGTAGATCAGGTCGATGTCGGACGAGACGTTGAGCTCGCGGGCGCCGAGCTTGCCCATGCCGACGACCCAGAATTCGATGCGCCGGCCGGTGTCGTCGCGCGGCACGCCGAAGCGGCGATCCTGCACCGCCTGCGCTTCGGCGACAGCGAGTTCCAGCGTGGCTTCGGCGAGGTCGGTCATGACGCGTGTGACGTCGGCCAGGCTGGCACCGGCCTCGACGTCGAGCACCGCGAGACGCTCGAGCGTCAGCTGGCGGGCGATGCGCATGGCGGCGCCGAGGGCATGGCCGTCGGCCTGCAGCCGCGCGACGAGTGCCAGGATCACGGCGCGGTCGGGAATGCCGGCCGGCAACAGCGCCAGCTTGGCGGCGTAGCGGCGGCGGATGCGCTGGACGAAACGGCTGTGGTCTGCTTCGGCCCGAAGTGCCGGCAGCGTTCCGTGTGACGCGTCTGGATGCAGGTCTTTGCCGGTCACGGAGGCCAATCTCGCGCCGGGCGTCTATGCTAGATTGAAGCGATCGGCGCCAGGCGTCGATGCATCCCGCGCCGCGCAGCCGAATGTTCGCCGGCGCGGCCGCTGCAACCCTGACGACCGGCTGGCCGGCGCAACGCTGTGTCCATCCTCTCGAACCCTCCACGCGGCGTTGCCGGGCCGGCCCATCGTGCCGTCGCCACGACGCGGCTGATGCTTCTGCTTCGGTGGGTTGCGAGGGTGATCTTCTGGCTGTTCATGACGGCCTGCGGCGTTCTCTTCGTGTGTTGGCTCTCACTTCACTGGATCATTCTGCCGCACATCGAAGACTGGCGCGCCTCCATCGAGGCTCGCGCCAGCGGCCTGCTCGGGGCGCCCGTGAAGATCGGCGGGATCAAGGTCCGGGCCAGTGCGTGGGTGCCGGCCGTCGACCTCGACGATGTCCGCGTGCTTGATGCCGAAGGTCGTGTCGCGCTGGCCTTGCCGCATGTCTTCGCGGCGCTGTCGGCACGCTCGCTCCTCACGCTCGAGCCGCGCTTTGCCCAGCTCCTGATCGACGGCGCCAGCCTCGACATCCGCCGCGACGTCAACGGTCGCATCCGTGTCGCCGGCCTCGACTTCGGCGCCGGGAAAGCGGGCGCCGAC
>JBDTCA010000004.1:0-4859 GCA_039923815.1 Caldimonas sp.
CCACGCCCTCGCGATTCGCGCCCACACCTCGCCGGCGACCTGCCTGAGGCGCGTCAAGCGGCTCGTCGATGCCGGCGTCATCGAGCGCCGCGTCGCGATCCTGTCGGCGCAGAAGCTGGCGGCCGGGATCACTGCCATCGTCGAGGTCACGCTCGATCGCCAGTCGGCCGAGGCGCTCGAGGCCTTCGAGGCGCGCGCCGTCGCCGAACCCGACGTGCAGCAATGCCACCGCGTCGCGCCCGGCCCCGACTTCGTGCTCATCGTCCAGCTCGCCGACATGGCGGCCTATCACGCGCTCGTACAGCGGCTCTTCACAGCCGACGCCAACGTGCGCAACGTAAAGGCATTCTTCAGCGTCCACCGCGCCAAGTTCGAGACCCGCGTGGCGCTGCCCTCGGCCAGGCTCAGCGCGCGATGACGACGAGGCCCTTGAGATACTCGCCTTCGGGGAACTGGATCGTCATCGGGTGATCGGGAGCGGCACCGAGGCGGGCGTAGACCAGGCCGTCGACACCGGCATCGAGGCCGGCGCCGGCCACGATCTTGTGGAACAGGTCGGGCGCGATGCCACCCGAGCAGGAGAACGTGAACAGCGCGCCGCCCGGTCGCAACAGCGTGAGGGCGAGCCGGTTGATGTCCTTGTAGGCACGCGCGGCGCGTTCAGCGTGGGCCGCGGTCGGTGCCAGCTTGGGCGGGTCGAGCACGACGGCGTCGAAGGTGCGGCCGGCTTCGCGCATGGCTCGCAGCGTCTGGTTGACGTCGGCATCGAGCGTCTGGTGGCGAGCCGCGTCGAAGCCGTTGAGGGCGACGTTCTCGACCGCCCTCGCGAGCGCCGGCCCCGACGAGTCGACGCCCGTGACGTGAGCCGCGCCGCCGGCCAGCGCCGCGACGCTGAAGCCGCCCGTGTAGCAGTAGCAATTGAGCACGCGCTCGATGCCGAAGTGGCGGACGGTGTCGGCGAACAGCTTTCGGTTGTCGCGCTGGTCGAGATAGAAGCCTGTCTTGTGGCCCGAGGCGACGTCGAGCCCGAAACGCCAGTCGTGCTCGCGGATGACGATGCCCGTGCCGGCCTCGTCGCCCACTACAAGATCGCCTTCACCAGCGCGCTGGCGCAGCCAGCCGCTCACCGGCGACAGGCCTTCTCGCTGCCGCGCCGAAGTGTCGCTGCGCTCATAGATCGCCGCGGCGCCGGTCGCCTTCAGGAGCGCGTCGGCGATAGTCTGCTTCCAGCGCTCGGCCCCGGCCGAAAGGAACTGCGCAGAGAGCACGTCGCCGTAACGATCGACCACCATGCCGGGCAGGCCATCGGACTCGCCGTGCACGAGTCGCATGCCGTCGCTGGCGATCGGCAGCCTCGCTCGTATGGCGACGGCAGCCCCGATGCGTCGGGCGAAGAAGGCAGCGTCGATGCGCTCGGCTTCGTCGAAGCTCCAGGCGCGCAGGCGGATCAGCGAGTCCGGGCTGTACGCAGCCCAGGCGAGAAAGCTGCCGTCGGCGGCCTCGACGCGAACCGTCTCTCCCGCATCGGCCTTGCCGGCGGCGACGCTGCCGTCGAAGACCCAAGGGTGTCGGCGCAGCAGCGAGCGTTCCTTGCCCGCGCGAACGCGAATGCTTTTCACGGCCTCAGCTGCGCTTCTTGGCGCGTGGATGGGCAGCGTCGTAGACCTTCGAGAGATGGCCGAAATCGAGCTGCGTGTAGACCTGCGTGGTCGTGATGTTGGCGTGGCCGAGAAGCTCCTGGACGGCGCGAAGGTCGCCGCTCGACTGCAGCAGGTGCGAGGCGAAGGAGTGCCGCAGCATGTGCGGGTGGACATGCGTCGGCAGCCCGGCGCCGATCGCCGAGGCCTTCAGGCGTGAGCGGACCTGACCGGCGGTGATTCGGGCGCCGCGACGGCCGACGAAGAGCGCGGCCTCGCCTGCCCTGGCCAGCTCGCCGCGCCGCGCCAGCCACGCCGTGAGCGCGGCCAGCGCCGGCGCACCGACGGGCACGCTGCGACGCTTGGCGCCTTTGCCGAGCACATGGGCCGCGGCATCGGCAGCGTCGATCCAGCCGGCCGAGCCGGTGCCGGCCACCGCATCGAGACCGACCAGCTCACCGACGCGCAGGCCGCAGCCGTAGAGCAGCTCGGCGATGCTGGCGTCGCGCGCCGCCATCGCCGGATCGCCCTCGCCGCGATGCTCGACCAGTGCCACCGCATGGTCGACCGAGAGCGCCTTCGGCAGCGGCCGGGCCGCACGCGGCGCGCGCACGCCGGCGACCGGATTCGCGGCGACCCGGCCATCGCGACCGAGCCACTTGTAGAACCCGCGCCAGGCCGACAGCTCGAGTGCGATCGAGCGTGGCGCCAGGCCGGCGCCGTGGCGCTGCGCCGCCCAGCGGCGGATGTGGTGGACCTGCGCCTGCCGCAAGGCGACGTCGGCGGCGAGCGCCGCGCGTTGCAGATGCCGGAGCGCGTCGCCGTATGCGGCCAGCGTGCGTGCGGCGAGGCGGCGCTCGACGCGGAGGTAGTCCAGATGCGCCGCGATGTCGGCGTCGACCGGCGCGGCATCCTCCGGCTCGCTCGGGACGACCGCGGCGGTGGTGGTCATCCTGGACGCGGTGAAGGATGTTTCTCGAGAACGCTCAGGCAGCCGGCAGCAACCGCGTCAGCGCGGCGCTCGCGACCTCGCCGATGCGGGCGAGGAACTCGATGCCCATGTCGGCGGTGTATCGCGTCGGGTCGGGCGAGGCAAGCACGAGCAGGCCGAACGCGGCGGGCGCACCGTCGAGGCGAAGCGGGATCATCGCCACCGACTGGGCGCTGCCGGCCGCGTCGTCGAGCCACTGGACCGCTTCGAAGCCGGCGTTGGCGCCGCAGTAGGGTGTGCCCAGGCTGGTCGCGAACGACTTCACCGCGTCGCCGACGCTGCGCGCGAACGGCAGGCCGGCGAAGGCGTCGGCGCCACCCCAGACACGCACGGCCCCGGCCGGAATCATGAACTGGTGCTTGAGCTCGCGAACCAGCACGTCGGGCAAATCGGCGGCGTTGGCGGTGAGCATCAGCGCCCGCGTCCAGCGGTGCAGCTTGTCGGCGATGCCGACGTTGTCCTGGCCGTTGCGGATCATCTCGATGATCTGGCGCTCGAGGCCCTTGATCTTGTCGCGCAGCATTTCCATCTGCCGCTCCTGCAACGAGACGGCGCGCTGGCCGTGCGGGCTGGTGAGCTGGATCGCGCTCAGCAACTCGGCGTGACGCTCGAAGAAGCCGGGGCTGGCGGCCAGGTAGTTGGCGATGTCGGCTTCGGTGATGCCCTGGACACCCAGCTGCGTCGTCATAGGTCTATTTCTCCTTCGTAGACTGTTTCTGCGGGACCGGTCATGAGCACGTGATCGACGGCGCCGCCGTTCCAGTCGATGTCGAGCACGCCGCCACGCGCCGCGACCTCGACGCGGCGTTCGAGCAGGCCGAGCGAGATGCCGGCGACCACCGCCGCGCAGGCGCCGCTGCCGCAGGCGAGGGTCTCGCCGGTGCCGCGCTCCCAGACACGCAGGCGGAGGCTCGTTCGGTTCACGACTTGCGCGAAGCCGGCGTTGACGCCGTTCTGAAAATACGGGTGGCGCTCGATCCGCGGGCCAAGCAACTCGACCGGCGCGGCGTCGACATCTGCGACGAACTGCACGGCGTGCGGGTTGCCCATCGACAGCGTCGCCAGCTCGAGGCGCTTGCCGTCGACCTCGATCGTCTCGACCGCAAAGCCCGACGGCGCGCCCATGTCGACAGTGACGCCGCCGTCGTCGTGCGCCCGGAGCTCGAGCCGGCCGCCGAGCGTCTCGACCTGCAGCGTCGTCTTCGCCGACAGGTGCTTGTCGAGCACGAAACGCACGAAGCAACGGGCGCCGTTGCCGCACTGCTCGACCTCTTCGCCGCCGCCGCCGTTGAAGATGCGGTAAGCGAAGTCGACGCCGGCCGCGCGGCCCGGCTCGACCACCAGGATCTGGTCGGCGCCGACGCCGAAGCGCCGGTCGCCGAGGTGGCGCAACTGCTCGCGCGTCAGCGTGAATGGCGAGCGCGTCGCGTCGAGGACGACGAAGTCGTTGCCCGCGCCTTGCATCTTCGTGAACCGGACCTTCATGGAAGGCCGATTATCCCGCCCACGTGGTTCGGCCATCGCTTAGTCATAGAGCGAGGGCTCACCCGGTGGCCGTGTCTTGAAGCGGCGATGCACCCAGAGGTACTGGGTCGGCAACTTGCGAATCTCGCTCTCGATCCAGCGGTTCATGCGCGCCGCGTCGGCGACAGCGTTGTCGCTCGGGAAGTCGAGCCATGGCTCCTGGAAGCGGACGACGTAGCCGGCCCCGCCCGGCAGGATCTCCGCGACCACCGGCTGAACCACCATGCCGAGGGCACGTGCAAGTCGCGAGGGTGCCAGCAGCGTCGCCGCGCTGACGCCGAAGAACGGCACGAAGGCGGCGTCGCGGAGGCCGAAGTCCATGTCGGGCAGGTTGAAGAAGGCGTCGCCCTTGCGGATGGCGCGCATCAGTGCTCGACCGGCCTCGTCGCGCGAGAAGATTTCGGCGTTGCCCAGGCGCAGGCGCCCGCGCCGCAGCGCCGCGTCCATCACCGGGTCGCTCTGGCGCTGGTAGATCGAGATGCCCTTCCTCTTCTGGAACAGCAGCACCGAGGCGCCGGCGACGTCGAGCGCCAGGAAATGCGGCACCAGCCACATCACCGGCTTGTCGCTGCGCTAGGCGAGGCCGACGTCGCCCTCGACGCGGATCAGCCGACGCAGCCGCGCCGGTGACGCGAACCAGAGCAGGCCGCGCTCGAGCAGGCTGCGGCCGAGCCAGCGAAAGTGCTCGCGGGCGAGGGCTTCGCGTG
>JBDTCA010000005.1:0-8397 GCA_039923815.1 Caldimonas sp.
CACCCGAGACCGACAGCAGGCCGGCGTGGGTGTTGCGCACGATCGGCAGCAGTGCATAGAGGAAAAGCGCGATCAGGGCAGGCACGACGCCGATGCTGCCGACGATGGCGATCAGGAAGGCCAGCAGTGCCAGCGAAGGAATGGTCTGCAGGACCGCGACGGCGCCGAGCAGCAGCCCGGCCAGTCGGGGCCAGCGCCAGGCGGCGACGCCGATCGGCACGCCCGCCACGATCGCGAGCGCGAGCGACACGAAGACGAGAAACAGGTGCTGAGCCGCGAGCCGACCGAAGTCGGGCGCGAAGACGCGTTGCATCAGGCTGGCACGCTCGATCGGCGCGGTGGTCGCCGTGCCCCGCTGACGAGCGACGAAGCGCCGAGCCACTTCGGCGAAGCTGGCACCGTCGAGCTCGACCTCGGCGTTCATCGCAATCATCGCTTTCGAATCGATGCTGCCGGTCAGCCGCGCCAATGGCGCCGGATCGACGCCTGCGCGCATCAGCACGACGGCGTCGTACCTAGGGAAGAAGGCGCGGTCGTCGGCCAGCACGACGAGATCCAGGCGTCCGAGCCTGGCATCGGTCGAGTAGACGTCGATGACATCGACACGGCCGGCGACCAGCGCGTCGTAGGCCAGGCCGTGGTCGAGTCCGACCGGCGTCACCGCGCCGGCCCCGTAGGCCGCTCGCAGCGCCGGCCAGCCGTCGCCCCGCTCGAGGAACTCGTGGGACAGGCCGAAGCGAAGCGCGTCGTGGCCAGCGGCGAACAGGTCGGAGATGCGCGTGATCCCGAGCTCGCGAGCGCGTGCCGCCGTCATCGCCAGCGCATAGGTGTTCTCGAAGCCGAACGGCACGGCCACCTTGAGGCCTCGCGGCGCCAGCCATCGGTTGAGCTCCGCGAGCGACGGGTTGCCCTCGCGCTTGAGCAGCTCGCGAACGATGGTGCCGGTGTATTCGGGGTAGAGGTCGACGGCGCCACTTGCCAGTGCCTGCTCGAGGATGCCGGTGTTGCCGAGCCCTTGACGATGGATGGCGCGGCGGCCGGAGTCGAGCAGCGTCTGGGTGAGGATCTCGCCGAGCACATAAGACTCGGTGAACCGCTTCGAGCCGACCGACAGAACCGGCGCCGCAGAGACTTGCGACGCTGCCACCCTTCGACCCGTCGCCGAATCTTCGACCGAGTGAGCGGTGGGCAGAACCATCCACCCGAACGCGACAAGACACACGGGTCGTCCGATCCACCGTAGGAAGGTTCCTACTCTTCGAAGCGGGCTTACCGGGGGCACGCCTCCGTTTTCTTCACGGAAACTTCGGGCGTCGGACTCATCGACTTCATGCGCACTCGTGTTGACTGACCTTGCCTTTCCGGCCACCCGCACTCTCCCCCCCACCGACGCCCCGGCACGCGCCGGCGCCCGTCCGCTGCACATGAGTCTGCTCAAGGCCTTCATCGTCGAAGACAGTCCGGTCATCCGGGAAAATCTGGTGGCTGCACTGGAAGAGATGGCGCCAATCGAGGTCGTGGGGACGGCCGAAGACGAAGCAAGCGCAGTGTCCTGGCTCTCTCGCACGGAAAACAGTTGCGATCTCGTCGTCGTCGACATCTTCTTGAAGAGTGGCTCCGGCCTCGGCGTGCTGAAGGCCGCGGCGGGTGGTGATTCGGCACTCAAGCTGGTCGTTCTCAGCAACTACGCCACACCGGACATGCGACGAAAATGTCTCGAGCTCGGCGCCGACCGGGTCTTCGACAAGTCGAACGAGATCGATGCCCTGATCCTTTATTGCTGCCGGCTTGTCGACGGCAGCACCAGCGGCTACGAGCCGCTGTTGTGACCGGCGCGCCGAAGAACCGGCACGCCAGCTTCGATCGCACGCTACTGGATCAAGCCGTTCTTCAGCGCGTAGTAGGTCAGGTCGCTGTTCGATTCGAGCTTCATCTTCTCCATCACCCGCGTGCGGTAGGTGCTTACCGTCTTCACGCTGAGCGACATGCTGTTGGCCATGTGGCCGATGGTTTCACCCTTGGCAAGGCGGAGGAAAACCTGGAATTCACGCTCGGAGAGCTGCTCGTGGGCGGGTTTGTCGCCGCTGCCCCCAAGCCCGTCGGCAAGCAGCTCGGCCACGCCGGCGGTGATGTACTTGCGACCCCGATAGACGGTTCGGATCGCCTTGACGATCTCCTCGGGATCGCAGTCCTTGTTGAGGTAGCCGCTCGCTCCCTGGCGCAGGAGAGTCGTGGCGTAATGCTCCTCGGGAAAGCCGCTGAGGATGAGCACGGGGAGGTCAGGTGCGCGAGCCTTGATGGCAGCCAGCGCGTCAACGCCGCTCTGGTCGGGCATCGACAGGTCCATGACCAGCACATCGACCTGGCCCTTGCGGACGATATCGACCGCCTCCCGTCCGTTCGACGCCTCGGCGACCACCGTCAGGTCGACCTGGTCAGAGAAGAACTGACGCAGTCCCGCTCTTACGATGGCGTGGTCGTCGATGATGGCGATTCGGATCATGGTGGCCACTCCCTTTCGGGGCGCGCTATTCACAGGTGCCGCGAGTTTAGGACCTATCCGTGAGCTTTTTTTCCCGCTTCCGCCGCAATATCGTCGCCTTCCCGCTCGCTGCGCTTGCCGCTCTGGCGATGCTCGCGATCAGCGAGGCGTCGTATCAACAGGCGACTGGCGCGCTCGATTCAGTGGGCGAGCGCGCCCTGGCGAGAACGCACCTGAACAACCTCGCCAAGGGTTTGCTCGATGCCGAGACCGGCGAGCGGGGCTACCTGCTGACGGGTCGACCGGAGTATCTTCGCCCGTACCAAGGTGCCCTGGTCGACGTGCGCAGGTCGCTCGAGTGGCTGACGCATTACTACGCCAAGACAGAGAAGACCGCGGCCGTGATGCAGGACGTGGCGCAAGCGAGCGAGGCCAAGCTGAGCGAGCTCGCCACCACCATCGAGATGCACGATCGCGGCGTCGAGAGTGGATGGCGGGAGCTGATGCTGAGCGACATCGGGCGCGAGAAGATGGACCGCGTCCGCCTTCTTGGCGAACAGCTTTTGCGCCATGAGACCGAGCAGGTCGCGGTGGGCCGCCAAGGTATCTACGACACGCTGATGCTGAACCGCATCGGTGTCTCGGCGATGGCGGCGCTGAGCCTGCTTGCGCTCTTCATGTATTTGCGCCAGACCGCCACGCTCGACCAGACGATCGAGGCCGAGACACGACGCGTTGCCGGCGAGCGGCATCGGCTCGAGACCGAGGTCGCGGCACGAACGGCGCAGCTCAAGGAGCTCGCCCAGCACCTGCAGACGGTTCAGGAGGACGAGCGCTACCGGCTTTCACGCGAGCTGCACGACGAACTCGGGGCGCTGCTGACTGCGGCCAAGCTCGACGTCGCACGGCTCAAGTCACGCCTGGGTGCGGGCGCTTCGCCTGATGCCGCCGAGCGACTGAAGCACCTCAACGAGACCCTCAACGGCGGCATCGCCCTCAAGCGCCGGATCATCGAGGACCTTCGGCCATCGTCGCTGAGCAATCTCGGCCTGGTGGCAGCGCTCGAGATCCAGGTTCGTGAATTCGCCGCCCGCAGCGAGCTCACGGTCATCGACGACCTCGAGCCGGTCGACCTCACGCCGTCCGCCCAGCTCACCGTCTACCGCGTCGTCCAGGAAGCGTTGACCAACGTCGTCAAGTACGCGCAGGCCACCGAGGTGCGGGTGACGCTGGTCGCGCTCGGTGCCACGCAGGCGCGGATATCGGTGCAGGACAACGGCATCGGCTTCGACTCCAGCGTGCTGCGCCAGGCAACGCACGGCCTGATCGGAATGCGTTATCGCGTCGAGGCCGAGGGCGGCCAGATGAACCTTCAATCGGCGCCGGGAGAAGGGACCTTGATCGAGGCGACTCTGCCGATGCATGTCCAGGACGACGTTCCGCTCGATGGCGACGTCCTCGGCGAGGCGCCCGTCGCGGACTGATTGAATTCGCGGCCGATTGTCGGTCGCGTCCTACGGAGGCGAGGTGGCTCACCCGACAGGTCAGCGCGTGCGGAACCTATCGAGGACAAGCCAAGCCGGGTTCACACTTGTATCCGTCGTCCCGCCAAGGGGACTCCCACTTCACCAAGGATCTGCAATGAGCACCGCCAGCGACCCCACCAAGTCTTTCGCACAACAGGGCGAGCGCGCTGCCGACCGGGCCGCCGACACCGCGCATCAGGCGATCAACTCGACGCAGCGTGCGGCTGATGGCGCGCTCGGCACCTTGTCGGCGAAGGTCGACGAGGTTCGCAGCCAAGCCGCGCCCATGCTCAGCAAGGTGACTTCGCAAGCCGAGGCGGCAGCACGTCGCGGGATCGATGCCGTTCGTGACACGTCGCAACAGTTGCGGGAAAAGGCGGTCCAGGTATCGGACACGACCGTGGCGTATGTCAAGGATGAACCGATCAAGGCGATGCTGATTGCCGCGGCCACCGGCGCGTTGTTGATGGCTCTCATCAGCATGATGGCCCGCTCGCGGGATTGAACGACAGACAGCGCGCTATCTCCACATGGCCATGATTCATCCACTTCTCCGCCTGGCGGCGACGGAACCCCATCTGATCGGCGATCACGTCGAGGCTTATGCCGCCCTCGTCGGCGAAGAGGTCACGCGAGCGTCGACCTCCTGGGTGATCAGGATCGGCTTGTATCTGGTGGCGTTGGCCATGATCGGCGTCGGGCTGGTCCTTGTCGGTGTCGCGTTGTTGCTTGCATCTGCGTTGCCTGCTGACAATTTCCCGGCGACCTGGGGCTTGGTCGTGGTACCGATTGTTCCCTTCCTGATTGCAGCCGTCTGCATTCTGGTGGCGCGGTCCCGGCCGACAACCAGCGCCTTTGACAAGGTCAAGACGCAGCTGAACGCGGACATGGCCATGCTCCGCGAGGTCAGCGCGGCATGAGCGCGGTCGTGGCAGCCCCCCAAGGCAAGGCAATCGTCGACGCCAAGACGGATGAGCGCGGCTCGGCTGACGTGAACGCCTCGGTCAGCTCCGCGCTCGTCGTCTCGCCGGTTCTCACGGCGAGTGAAAGGCTTGCAGCATCCCGTTCGGCCATGCGGGGCGCAATGCTCGACATCGTGAACCCACCGAAACGTGCGCCGATTCTGGGCGGCCGTGCAAGCTCGCTTCTCGACGAGATGATGGCGAAGGCGCGATCGATGCCCGGCGCAGCAATCGTGATGGAGAGCGTCAGTAGCTGGTGGCGGCAGCACCCCTTGCGGGCTGCTGGAGTACTTGTCGACGGCGCCACGCGTGTCTTCGTCAAGCCGATGGCTCAGCGAAATCCCCAGACGTTGATCATCGGTGCAGCGGTCGTGGGCGCGCTTCTCGCGTTGACTCACCCGTGGCGGTGGCTGCTGCGACCGGCGTTGTTCATCGGGTTGTTGCCGCAGCTCTTATCTCAGGCCATGAAGCATCTTCCAGTCGAATCGTGGGTCGGGATGGCAACGTCGGTGTTGCAGCGGCGAACGGCTGCGCCAGCAGCGTCGGCAGGCAGACATCGCCGCGCGTCGTCGTTGAATCCCGAGACTGTTTAACGCATGATTACCTCCCAATGACCCCTTGCCGTTCGCCGTGAAGCGGAGCGGCCGGTCTCCCTCCGTGGGGTCTTTCAGGAACGCGCTTCGGCGCGTTCTTTTTTGCCCGATCGCCTACTGCGCATCGAGTATTGCCGCGGAGTTCGACCTCCAGTCGACACCCGGCAAGAAAGGTCCTACAACACCCTTCCGACCGAGCTGACAGACGTTGGCGGTGAAATGTCTTAACGTCGGTCCTTGATGGAGCGCACCATGTCCACCCTCTCGTCCGCTTCAGAACTTGCTCCCGGGATCAACCCGCGTGCATGGGCAACCGCATCGCACTCGGAGGCCGCGGACACGTCGCCTGGCGAGTTGATGGCGCTCGGCGTCCATGTCGACCACTGCTACGACAGTCGCGGACGCTGGTTTGCGCTGCGTTGCGCGGTCGATTCCGTGCAGGGCTTCATGGCTCCGCGGCTGGTGACGACCATCGTCGTGCTGGCCATCGTCTTCGGGGTGATTTCGATCGTCGCCTGAGGGATGACGCGTTCCGACCTGTTGCGGCTGGTGCCCGACGCGCCAGCCGCACCGGTTGCATTACTGAATCCAGAGCGAGGCCCCCTTGAGTGGCCGAATCGCTCCGAGATCTTCGGCCCGGAGCGGTTTGCCCAGCATGGCCGAAGCCTTGGTGAGACTCATCACGCGTCCTATGCACGCAAGGGTTCGCATGCGTTCTTCCCTCGACTGCGCGAGAACATCGATATCTTGCGCGAGGCCCATCGTTATCTCGGTGGGCAGGCGGCGACCGGATACGACGTCAGCCCGGCGGCCGAATGGCTGCTCGACAACTTCCACCTGATCGAAGCGCAACTGCGCGAGATTCACGACGGCCTGCCGCGGCATTATTTTCGCGACCTGCCGGTGCTGCAGGACGAGCCGCTGGTGGGCCTGCCGCGTGTCTATGGAGTCGCCTGGGCATTCGTTGCCCATACCGACAGCGCCTTCGACGAAGACCTCCTCGTCCATTTCATCAACGCATATGAAGAAACACGCGAGCTGACGCTTGGCGAGCTCTGGGCCTTGCCCACGACGCTGCGCGTGGTGCTGATCGAGAACCTTCGCCGCCTGGCCGAACGGGCCGCAGCCAACAAGGCGGCACGCGAGATCGCCAATCTGTGTTGCGACCGGCTCCAGGCCTTCGAACCCGCGACGCTCGATGCGGTCCTCGCATTGCTCGACCGACGCGGCGTCGGCGAGGTCTTTCTCGCGCAGATGGCGCAGCAGCTTCAGGACCATCGCTCGGCTGCGAATGCGGGCGTCGTCGACTGGCTGAATCGCGCCGCGCCGAAGCTGGCCGAGATACAGACCCGGCTGCCGGCCGAACAGGCGGCCGACAACCAGAGCGTCAGCAACGCCATCACGTCGCTGCGATCGATCGGAGACGCCGACTGGCCGGACATGGTCGCGCATATGAGTGTCCTCACGCAGCTGATGGTGACCTCGCCCGCCTTTGCTGCCGAGCGCGACGACACCCGAGACCAGACGCTGCACGCCATCGAGAAGCTGTCCCGACGAAGCGGCCGCAGTGAACGCGCCGTCGCCACGGCGCTGCTCGGCCTGATGCACGCATCGACGCCGTTGCCGGAGAGCGCCGATGTCGACACACGCAGGGTGGCGAGCTATTGGCTGCGCGGCTCGGGCCGCAAGACCTTGCGCCATGACCTCGGCCTGGCCGACGACGCCGCGGCGCGAATCCGCATCGCCTTGCGGCATGCCGCCCTGCCGGTCTATCTCGGCTCGATCGCCGCGGCTACCGCGCTCGTCGTCGCGTGGCTGCTTCGGCACCACGCGCCTGGTCTGCCCGCCACTCTCGCCATGGCACCGTGGCTGACCGCCCTCGCCGCCTTGCTGATGGCATTCCCGGCTTCCGAAGCCGTTGTGGCGGTCGTCAATCGGTTGATCAGTGAGTCCGCCCGACCGGCGCGCCTGCCGCGGCTGGCGCTGGCGGCCGGCATTCCGCCAGAGCACCGCACCATGCTGGTCGTGCCGGCCATGCTCACACGCCTGGAAAGCGGCGGCCTGCTGGCGCATCACCTGTTGCTGCACTACCTCGCCAATCCCGAGAAGAACACGCAGTACGCCCTCCTCAGCGACTGGGCCGACGCTGATTCCGCTCACGCGCCGGACGACGACGCGCTGCTCGGCGCGGCTGTCGCGGCGATCGAGAAGCTCAACGCCGACTACCCCGTCACCGTCGGCCAGCCGAGCCGGTTCATCGTCCTCCATCGACGTCGGGTCCTGGCGGCGAGCGAGGGGCGTTGGATCGGCTGGGAGCGCAAACGCGGAAAACTCGAACAGTTGCTGACGCTCCTGGCCACCGGCGGCCCGAGCCCGTTCATCGATGTCGGTGCGGCCTCGCAGGTCGCCGTCGACACCCGCTACGTCGTCACGCTCGACAGCGACACGCGCCTGCCGCCCGGCCGCCTGCGCGAGCTCGTCGGCGTGGCCGCGCATCCGCACAACCAGCCACGGATGAGCGCCGACGGCCTCACCGTGGAACGCGGCTACGCGATCCTGCAGCCCCATGTCTCGACCCCCTTGCCGGCGCCGGAAGACTTCACGCTCTACCACTGGCTGTTCGCCGGCCAGCCGGGCATCGATCCCTACAGTGCCGCGAGCTCCGAGGTCTACCAGGACCTGTTCGACGAGGGCACCTTCACCGGCAAGGGCCTTCTCCATGTCGAGGCAATGCATTCGGTGCTCGGCGGCCGCTTGCCTGAAGGGTGCGTGCTCAGCCACGATCTGCTCGAAGGCTCGCTGGCCCGCTGCGCTGCCGTCACCGACATCACCGT
>JBDTCA010000006.1:0-6661 GCA_039923815.1 Caldimonas sp.
AAGCTGCAGACGCTGCTCGACGTCGGCCTCGGCTACATCCGCCTCGGCCAGAGCGCGACCACGCTCTCCGGCGGCGAGGCGCAGCGCGTCAAGCTCGCCCTCGAACTCTCCAAGCGAGACACCGGCCGCACGCTCTACATCCTCGACGAGCCCACCACCGGGCTCCACTTCGCCGACATCGACCTGCTTCTCAAGGTGCTGCACGCCCTGCGCGACGCCGGCAACACGCTGGTCGTGATCGAGCACAACCTCGATGTCATCAAGACCGCCGACTGGGTCGTCGACATGGGACCCGAGGGCGGTGCAGGCGGCGGCACGGTGGTGGCGCTCGGAACGCCGGAGGAGGTCGCCGCCAACCCCGCGAGCTTTACCGGTCGCTACCTGCAACCGCTGCTCGTGGCCTGAATGGGGTTTGACGCGCTGACCTAGACTCGCGGTTTTTCGAAGGAGCCGGCATGGCCGCGACGATCGACTACTTCCTCGCGCCGCAGTCGCCGTGGACCTATCTCGGCCACGAGCGCTTCGCGGCGATCGCCGCGGCGGCCGGCGCCAAGATCAACGTGCTGCCCGTCGACCTCGGTCGTGTCTTCCCGGTTTCGGGTGGCCTGCCGCTGGCCAAGCGGGCGCCGCAGCGGCAAACCTATCGCCTGCTCGAGCTCAAGCGCTTCAGCGACCATCTCGGCCGACCGATGAACGTGCAGCCGAAGTACTTTCCCGTCAATGGCGACGACGCTGCCAAGCTGATCATTGCCGTCGACCTGCACGACGGCACCGAGGCAGCGATGAAGATCGCCGGCGCCGTCATGCGTGGCGTCTGGGAGAGCCAGCAGAACATCGCCGATCCGGGCGTGCTGCAGTCGATGCTCGAAACCTGCGCCCTGCCGGCGCGGCGGCTGGAAGACTCGCAGTCGCAGACAGTTCACGAGCGCTACGAGCAGGACTCGCAGCGTGCCATCGACAGCGGTGTGTTCGGAGCGCCTTCGTACGTGGTCGATGGCGAGATGTTCTGGGGCCAGGACCGCCTGGACTTCGTCGAGCGAAAGCTGGCCGGCCGCAGCTGAATCGGCCGCGCCGGCGCCATGAAAAACGCCGGCTCGTGCCGGCGTTCCGTCGTCAGCGGGCCGCGTGGCCCGGTCGACCTTACATGCCGTACTTGGTCTTGGCAGTCGACACGCACGAATTCTTGGCGTCGCCGCTCATGGCGTCGCACTTCTCGGCAGCCACCTTGTAGTCGGCCTCGCGCTTGTCCTTCGAGGCGTCCATCTTCGCTTCGCTGGTCTTCATCGTGGCCTTGGAATCGGCCTTGGCCTTGACCATCACCGCCTTGGCTTCCTTGACGCAGACGTCCTTGTCGTTGCCTTTCATGTCGTCGCAACGCTCTTTGGCCACCTTGTAGTTGGCTTCGGCGGTCTCGTGAACAGCGTGCTCACGGGCCTTGGGCGTGTTCTTGTAGACCGCCTCTGCATCGACCTCGGTCTTGGTGCGCGCCGCCTTGGCCTCGAGAACGCAGATGTCCTTGGCGTTGCCGCTCTGGCTGTCGCACGCCTTCTTGGCACTCTCGTACGTCGCCTTGGCGCTCGTCTTGGCCTGGCTGTAGACGGTCTTGTCTCCCGATGCCTGCGCTCCGACGGAAAAGGCAAGCGTCGCGAAGCAGATCGCCGCAGCGCGGGCGATCGTATTGAGTTGGATGGTGCGCATGGAGAGTCTCTCGTTATTTGGATGAGGGAGCAATGTCGGCGAACGGCGTGCCGATGTCGCCCGGCGAACGCGGGGCGCCGCCGTCGGATTGCGGTACGGGCGCCGGTGGGCCGCCTCCTACGCGCAGGCATTTCACCTTGTGCAGACAAGAAAAAAGCCGGTGCGAGGCACCGGCTTTTCATGTTGCAGCGACGAGCGCCGCGACGTGCTTCAGCTCAGGTGGCCGTTGATCAGCTTCGTCATCTCGAACATCGAGACCTGGGCCTTCTTGAAGATTTCCTTCAGCTTGGGATCGGCGTTGATCATCGTGCGCTTGGTGGCATCCTGAAGGTTGTGCTTCTTGATGTACTCCCAGACCTTCTTGGTCACTTCGGTGCGCGGCACCGGCTTGTCGCCGATGATGGCTGCGAGCGCGGGGCTCGGCGTCATCGCCTTCATGAAGGCGGCGTTCGGAGTGCGCTTCTTGGCCGGAGTCTTCTTCGCCGCAGCCTTCTTCGCCGGGGCCGCCTTCTTCGCGGGTGCAGCCGACTTCTTCGCCGGGGTCTTCTTCGCAGGTGCCGCTTTCTTCGCAGCTTTTTTCGCAGTTGCCATTTTGATTCTCTCCATCAAGTGATTGGTTGATGTGCTCGGGAGTGGGCGAGAGCCGCGTGGACTCTCATTTCTCCGTACTTCCGTGCGGAGCGAATACTACTGCGTGTATAGGGGTAAGAGAAGTTGTTTTCACTCGAAGGACATGCATTCTTCAGAGGGAAACAGAGCTTTTGTCGTTGCCGCGCGTCAGTCGATGTCGCTGTCGCTCGCATCCCGCTTGTGGCCATGCACCATCGACGCGACCAGATTCTCGCGATGACGAACGCTGGCGAAGACGACCCCGGCGACATGCAGCACCGCGAGACCGGTGATCGCCCACGCGAAGCCGAGGTGAAAACGCTCGACGGTCTCGCTGCCCCAGAAGCGGTCGGTCGTGTAGAGCCACCCTGTGAGCGCAAGCGCCGCCACGCACACGATCAGCGCCACGACCATGCAGGCACCGAGCGGGTTGTGGCCGACGTGGCGCGTCTCGTGGCCGCGCAAGGCGAGCGATGCGTAGCGCCATGTCGCTCGCGGCGAGCGCAGGAACGAGTTGAATCGCGCATAGCGGTTGCCGAAGCCGCTCCAGGTCAATCGCGCGACGACGATCGCCAGCGCCGCGTAGCCGACGGGCTGGTGCCAGCGCCCGAACGCCTCGGTCGTGACCCAGCCAGCGACGACGCTCGCCGCCAGCGCCCAATGCAAGGCGCGAACCGGCCGGTCCCAGACGCGCGTCACCTGCGGGTCACTTCGGCGCCGTCACCACCTCGAAGGTCTTCGGGTGGAAGAAGGTTTCGACCTTGGCGTTCTTCTCGTCGCGGCTGTAGACCTCGTAACAGCCGTTGGTGATCTTGACGCGACTGATCTTCCAGCCCTCGTGGGTGAGCTTTTTCTCCAACTCGGCTTGCGACCTCCATTGCTCTTTCGGAATGTCTTCGCACTTCTCGGCGTGCTGCGCGAAGGCAATGGCGGGCAAGCCCATCGACGCGATGAGGGCGATCGAAGCGAAGGTGTGTCGGGTGCTGGTTTTCATGGGTTCTGCTTTCAGACGTCGGTGGAAAACCGAGAATGTAGCATCGACAATGCGAACGATTCGCATTTATCAATCTACTGAAGTCGCTGCCGCTATTCTTCGGCCATGAAAATCATCGTCCGCTGGCTGCTACTTGCGGCCGCTCTTCTGCTCGTCGCCCAGATCTATCCCGGCGTGCAGGTCCTGAGCTTCGGCTCGGCCATGATTGCGGCGCTCGTGCTCGGCCTGCTGAACACGCTCGTGCGACCGATCCTCGTGCTGCTGACGCTGCCGGTGACGCTGCTCACGCTCGGCCTCTTCCTGTTCGTCATCAACGCGCTGATGTTCTATTTCGCCGCGTCGCTGCTCGACGGTTTTCGCGTCGCCGGATTCGGCGCGGCGTTGATCGGCTCGCTGATCTACAGCGTCTGCGGCCTCGTCATCGACATCGCCATGGAAGCCATGTTCAAGCGCCGCTGAACTCGAGCCGGCGTCTGAACCGGGCCGCTACGGCGCCGGCTTGAAGTCGCCGCCCCAGCCCATCACGAGGCGATCGGCATCCACGTACTTGCGCCACGCCGCGTTCACCTGGTCGATCGTCAGGGCCTTCAGGGCATCGTCGACCTCCTGCGAGCGGGCGAAGCTTCGCTTCAGCTCGAGGTTGAGCGCCAGCGCCGACGCGACGCCGCCGTCCTGCGCGCGCGACAGGCGCCGGGCGCTGAGCAGGCCGCCGCGGGCCTGCTCGAGCTCGTCGGCGGTGAAGCCGTCGCGCAGTGAACGCACCAGCTCTTCGCGCAGCGCCGTCTCGACGCGCGGCTGGTTCTGCGGCGCGAAGATGGCGCCGACGGCGAACGTGGAGTTGGCCTCGAACGGGCTGAAGGTGATGCCCGAGCCGACGCTGTAGCTGAGGCCTTCGCCTTCGCGGATCCGCTTCCACAGGCGCGACGAACCGCCACCGCCGAACAGCTGATTGGCCATGAGCAAGGCGGGATAGTCGGCGGCGCTGTCGTTGATCGGAATCGCCAGCGCGGCGAACAGGTTCGCGTTCTGCTTGTCGGGCGTGCGCTCGACGAAGCGGGCCGGTGCCACCAGCAGCAACGGTCTCGGCGCCCGCACGTAGGCCAGCGGGCCCGCGGCCGGCTGGCTCCACGTGCCGAAGGCCGCGGTCAGGGCGTTGCGAACGGCAACCGCATCCATGTCGCCGACGGCCGCGAACTCGCCACTGGCCGCGCTGTAGGTACGGCGATGAAAGTCGCTGAGCTGGGCCAGCGTCACGGCGCGCACGTCCTGCTCGCTTTCTTCGAAGGTCGGTGAGTAGCGCAGGTCGCCGCGCGGATAAGGGTTGCCGTGCCGCCTGACGAGATTGCCGACCACGACACCGGGCTCCTTGCGCATGCTCTCGATCGCGGCCAGCGAGCGTTGCCGCAGCTCTTCGAGGGGCGCCGCGGCGAAAGCCGGCTCCCGCAGCAGCTTGCCGACCAGCGCGATCACGGCCGGCAGCCGTTCGCGCCGGGTCGTGATGGAGACGAAGACGGTCTGGCCGCTGGCGCCGAAGCTCACGTTGGCCTGCAGGCGATCGAAGGCGTCGGCGATCTCCTGGCGGCTCATGCCGGCGCCACCCTTGTCGATCAGCGCGGCCACGAAGCTCGCCAGCGTTTCCTGGTTCTTCAGCGACTCGACGCTGCCGTAGTGCAGCCGCAGCCGCGCCTGCACCGTCTGGCCGCGGGCGCCCTTCGGCAGCAACCCGACGCGCAGGCCGCTGGCGAGCGTGAAGTCCTGGGTGCGGGCGTCGAGGTTGGCGGGTGTGGCATCGAAGGCCTCGGCCTGGACCACGTCCGGATCGCCCTTGTAGTCCTTGACGAGGGCGGCGACATCGACGCGCGCTGGCGCCGGCGCGCGCTCGGTGTGTGCGGTCGGCAGATAGACGCCGAGGGTTCGGTTGTCGCGCACCAGCCACTCGCCGGCGACGCGTCGAATGTCGGCGAGCGTGACGCGGCGGACATGGTCGCGGGCCAGGAAGTAGAGACGCCAGTCGCCCTGCGCGATGGCGCTCGAGATCTGAACACCGATCTTCTCGGGGTCGTCGAAGTTCTTGTCCCATCCATTGAGCCACTGCGTGCGCGCGCGCTCGAGCTCCTCGGCGGTGACCGGCTCGCTGGTGAGCGATGCCACCGTGGCCATCAGCTCGTCGCGAGCGCGATCGACGCTCTGGCCCGGCGCCAGCTCGACGCCATAGAAGGTCACGCCCGGCTCGGCCAGATCCCACGCCTCGGCCCATGCACTCGACGCCAGCTGGCGCGCGACCAGGCGCTTGTGCAAGCGGCCGCCCGGACTGTCGCCCATCACCTGCGAGAGCAGGTCGATGGCGGCGAAGTCGGGATCGGCGCCGGCCATCACGTGGAAGCCGAGCATGAGCCGCGGCGAGCCGCCGGCGCGGCGCACGGTGACGCTGCGCTCGCCGTCCTGGGTCGGGTCGAGCGTGTAGGTCGGTGCCAGCACGCGGGTCGGCTTCGGGATCACGCCGAAGAACTCGCTCACCCAGCCACGCACCCGCGCCGGATCGAAACGACCCGAGATGGTGAGGGTGGCGTTGTCGGGCTGGTAATACGTGCGATAGAAGGCCTGCAGGTGAGCGATGTCGACGTTCTCGACGTCGGAGCGGGCACCGATCGTGTCCTTGCCGTAGTTGTGCCACTGGTACATCGAACCCAGGACCTCCTGGTAGAGCATGCGACTCGGGCTGTTCTCGTTTCTCTCCATCTCGTTGCGCACGACCGTCATCTCGGTGTCGAGATCGGCGCGAGCGACGTTGCTGTGGACCATCGCATCGGCCTGCCAGCTCAAGTACCAGCGCAAGTGGTCGGCATTGGCCGCGAACGAGGCGAAGTAGTTGGTGCGGTCGACCCATGTCGTGCCGTTGGCGCGCAGGCCACGCTTCGTGAACTCGGGCCAGACCTTCGGCGTCGTCGGCGTGCCCTTGAAAAGCATGTGCTCGAGCAGGTGGGCCATGCCGGTTTCGCCGTAGCCCTCGTGCCGCGAACCGACCCGATAGGTCACGTTGACGGTCGTGGTCGGCTTCGAGTCGTCGGGCACCAGCAGCAGCTGCAGGCCGTTGGCGAGGCGGTACTCGGTGATGCCTTCGACCTGCGTGACTTCGCGCATGCCGTTCGGCAGCGCGACTCCTGCCATCGGCGAGGCCAGCGAGGCCGACGAGGCCGGCTTTGGCTGCGCCGAAGCGAGGCCGGCGACGAGCGCGAGAGCGAGTGCCAGGCCAGCGGCGGAAAACGATCGATTCGACATGCGGACTCGCTCGAGCGGTGAAGCGCGCCAGTCTACGGTGGCGTCGTCTTTCGGGCCGCCGTCCTGCCCGTCAAGGCACCT
>JBDTCA010000007.1:0-4042 GCA_039923815.1 Caldimonas sp.
AGACTTTCTACCAGGGCCTGACGACGCACGCCAACCGCTTCGACTTCGCGACCATCACCGACGTCACGAAGATGTACTCCGATCAGCTGCAGAAGCCCGCCGGGATGGACTTCTGGAAGTGGATCGAGACCAGCAACATCAAACTTTGACTTCGTTCTTCGACGTGCTGCTCGGGGGCGTGTTTCACGCCTCCGTGCTGTTCCTGGTGGCCGCCGGGCTGCAGATCGTGTTCGGGGTGCAGCGCATCGTCAACCTGGCGTGCGGCTCGTTCTACGCGCTGGGTGCGTACTTCGGCATCACCGCCGTCAACTGGACCAGCGCGCACGGCGCGCCGGTCTGGTCGTTCCTGCCGGTGCTGATCCTCTCCGGCGTCCTGCTCGGCGCGATCGGCCCGTTCATCGAGCGGCTGCTGCGCACCGTCTATCACCGTGACGAGGCGTTCCAGCTGCTGCTCACGTTCGCGCTCGTCCTGATGTTCCAGGACATCCTGCGCTTCTTCTGGGGCGCGACGCCGCAACAGCTGGGCAACCTGTCGATGAGCTACGGAAAGATCGAGTTCGGCGACGTCTCGTTCCCCACCTACAACGTGCTGGTCATGCTGGCCAGCATCGCGATCGCGGCCTCGCTCGGTCTCTTCCTGCAGCGTACCCGGTACGGCCGGATCCTGCGCGCCACCGCCGAGAACCGCGAGATGGCCGAGGCGCTCGGCGCCAATGTGCGCTGGATCTACGCCAGCGTGTTCACGCTCGGCACGGTCCTCGGTACGGTCGGGGGTGCGCTCGTGGTGCCGACATCCGCAGCCTCGCTCGACATGCCGGTGGAGCTCGTCGTCGAGGCCTTCGCGGTGGTCGTCATCGGTGGCCTCGGCAGCATGCGCGGCGCCCTTGCTGGCGCGCTGGTGGTCGGCCTCACGCGTGCGCTCGCGATTTCCTTTTACGCGGAGATGGAAGTGCTGGCCATCTACATGATCGTGATCGCGGTGCTGGTCGTCCGGCCCGCGGGCCTCTTCGGGAAACCGGTGGAATGAGCGCCGTCCCGGAGTCCGTCGTGGCAGCCGCGGCGCGGCCTTCGGTGGTGCGGCGCGGCCACACCGCGCTGGTCGCGTTCGTGATCGTCGCGGTCGTCGCGCTGGCCGCGTTTCCGCTGGTCGCGGAGCCGTACCACGTGACGCTGGTGCTGCCGGCGATCGCCTATGCCATCGCGCTGCTCGGCTTCAACCTGCTGTTCGGCACCACCGGCCTGCTCTCTTTCGGCCACGCCCTCTTCGTCGCCCTCGGCGCCTACACGGCGGCGGTGCTGACGAGCCGGCTCGGCGTCGCCAGCTTCGAGCTGATCGTGCTGGCGGCCGGCGCCGTCGCCGTCGCCGTCGCGGTGCCCGTCGGCTTGCTCTCGGTGCGCTACGTGCGCATCTTCTTCGGCATCCTGACGCTTGCCTTCGGCATGCTCTTCCACTCGTTCCTGTTCAAGTTCTACGACCTGACGGGCGGCGACACCGGCATCCGCGTGCTGCGGCCGACGCTGCTCGGCATGGACTTCAAGTCGCTCGACAAGACCGCGTTCCTGATCGGACCGTTCTATTACGCCTGCCTGCTGCTCGCGATCGTGCTCGGACTCGTGATGTGGCGAATCGTCCGCTCGCCCTTCGGCCTGCACCTGGCGGCGATCCGCGAGAACGCGCGCAAGGCCGAGTACCTCGGCGTCCAGGTGCGCTTCTTCCGTTTCCTGGCCTTCCTGGTCTCGGCGTTCTACTGCGCCGTGGGCGGTGCGATCCTCGCCGTCAATACCGGCCAGGCCGATCCGGAGCTCGCCTACTGGACCCATTCGGGCGAGCTCGTCTTCATGACCGTGCTCGGCGGCTTCGCGAGTTTCCTGGGTCCCGTGGTCGGCGCGTTCACCTTCGTGTTCCTGAAGTCCTGGCTGATGGGCGTGACCGAGTACTGGCGCTTCTTTCTCGGCGTGACGCTGGCAGTCATCGTCGTCGCCTTCCCGCGCGGCCTCGTCGGCGTGGTGCGCGACGCCTGGGAACGGATGTCGCGCCACAAGGCCACGCCATGACGGGCGCCGCACTGCTCGAGACCCGCGGCGTCCGCAAGGCCTACGGCGACTTCGTCGCCCTCGACGGCGTCACGTTGTCGGTGAGAGACGGCGAGACCATCGCCATCGTCGGCCCGAACGGCGCCGGCAAGACCACGCTCGTCAACGTCCTGACCGGTCTGCTGAAGCCCACGGCGGGCGTGGTTCATTTCAAGGGCCACGATATCGCCGGCATCGGCCCCGTGAAGCTCGCGCGCCGCGGCATGGCGCGCGCCTTCCAGCTCGTCCACGTGTTCCCGGCGCTGACGGTCGGCGAGACCATCGCCGTCGCCGTGGTCTCGCACCGGGGCATCAGCCTCAATCCGTTCGCCGCCCTGTCGGCCGACCGGGCGGTCTGGCAAAGGGTTCACGAAGTGGCCGCCATCTTCGGCCTCGACGGCAAGCTCGACGCGCCCTCCCGACTGCTTTCGCAGGGTGAGAAGAAGCTCCTCGACATCGCCAGTGCCTTCGCCCTCGTGCCGGAGGTCATCCTGCTCGACGAGCCCACCAGTGGCGTCTCGAGCGGCGACAAGCACGGCATCATGAAAACGCTGGTGGCGGCGGCGCGACAGGCCGGCGTGAAGGCGATCCTGCTCGTCGAGCACGACATGGATCTCGTTGCCGAGTACGCGACGCGCATCGTCGCGCTCCAGGGCGGCAAGGTGCTCGCCGACCGCGCCCCCGACGACTTCTTCGCCGACCCGGAACTGATCGCTTCGGTGATCGGAAAGCGGCACGGCCGCGCCAAGACGCCGGAGCCTGCGCCATGAGCCGCGCCGACCCGACCGGTGCCATTCCGGCGGGCGTACCCGACGCCCTCCTCGCCCTCGACGGGCTCGTCGTCGACATCGAATCGAGCCGCATCCTGCAAGGCATCTCGCTGCGCGTCGCCGCCGGCGAGCTCATCTGCCTGATCGGCCGCAACGGCGCCGGCAAGACGACGACGTTTCGCGCGGTCATGGGCATGCTGCGGCCGGTGGCCGGCACGATCCACTTCGACGGCCGACCGATCACCGGCCTGGCCACCCACCGCATCGCCCAGATGGGCATCGGCTACTCGCCCGAAGAGAGCCAGGTCTTCGGCGACCTGAGCGTCGCCGAGAACATCGAGTTGCCGACGTGGACGCGGCCGCAGGGCGGCGACGCCGCTGCGCGCATCGCCCTCGCCTACGAGGTCTTCCCGAAGCTGCGCCAGTACGCCTCGCGCGGCGGCAACCAGCTCTCGGGCGGCGAGCGCAAGATGGTCTCGGTGGCGCGCGCGCTGGCACTCGCGCCCAAGCTGCTGCTGCTCGACGAGCCGTTCGAGGGCCTCTCGCCGGCCATCATCCCGACCATCGCCGAAGGCATTGCCGCGATCCGCCGCCTCGGCCACGGCGTGCTCATGGCCGAATCGAACGTTCACCACATTCCCGATGAAGCCGACGGCTTGTACGTGATCGAGCGCGGCGAGATCATCTGGCATGGCAAACCGGGCGGCGATTACCCGCCCGAGGTCATTCGCGTCATCGGCGGATGACGCCTGAGGTCCGCCACTTCTTCAGGAGAAATTCATGCCGAAGATCCTCACCCAGGAACAGATCGAGACGTTCTGGCGCGATGGCTGCGTCTTTCCGATCCGCGTCATGTCGGCCGACGAGGCACTCGCGATCCGGGACCGCCTGGAAAAGTTCGAGGCAGGGACCGGCGGGCCGCTGAAGGGCGACCTTCGCCACAAGTCGCACCTGCTGTTCCCGTGGCTCGACGACGTCGTCCACCACTCGCGCATCGTCGACGCGATCGAGGACCTCTACGGCCCCGACCTGTTGTGCTGGTCGACCAACTTCTTCATCAAGGAAAAGTGCAATCCGGCGTTCGTGTCGTGGCACCAGGACTCGACGTACTGGGGCCTGAGCAAGCCCGACGTCGTCACCGCGTGGGTGGCGCTGACCGCGAGCAACGAACAGAACGGCGCGATGGCGTTCATTCCCGG
>JBDTCA010000008.1:0-4409 GCA_039923815.1 Caldimonas sp.
CGGCGTTCGAAGAAGCGGATCTGCACGAAGGCCACCAGCCCGAGTGCCGCGAGCACGACGACGGTGAGTGCGGCGGCGTAGCCGGTGTCCCAGAAGCTGAAGCCGACCTGGTAGATGTAGTACAGCAGCAGCGTGCTGGCGTTGTCCGGGCCGCCCCGCGTCATCACGAACAGGTGGTCGACCATGCGCACCGAGTTGATGAGCGCGTTGACGAGCACGAACAGCGTCGTCGGCATCAACAGCGGAAACAGCACGCGGCGAAAGTACTGCCAGCGCGACGCACCCTCGAGCGCGGCGGCCTCGGCGAGCGAGGGCGAGATGCCTTGCAGTGCCGCCAGGTAGAAGATCATGAAGAAGCCGGCCTCCTTCCAGATCGCGACGACGATGATGGCGCCGAGCACCGTCGTCTTCTCGCCGAGCCAGTTGTGGCTGCCGAATCCCAGGCTGTGCGTGATCTGCTCGAGCAGGCCGTACTGCGGCGTGTAGAAGAAGAGCCAGATGTTCGCCACGGCGATCATCGGCAGCACCGTCGGGGTGAAGTAGGCCAGGCGAAGGAAGCCGCGGCCGCGGATGCGGCTGTTGACCCAGAGCGCCATCGCGATCGCCAGCGCGATCGAGAGCGGCACCGTGCCCACGGCGTAGATCACGTTGTTCCAGAGCGCCTTCCAGAACACCTCGTCCTCGACCATCGAGCGGTAGTTTCCGAGGCCGTCGAAGTGCGACGGCCGGCCCTTCTTCGGCGTCGAGAAGAAACTGCTCCAGATCGTGGCGAGCGCCGGCCAGTGCGTGAAGGCCAGCAGCAGCACCATCGCCGGCAGCAGCAGCAGCCAGGCGGTGACGCGGTCAGCCAGGCGCATGGGCGGCGGGCTCGGCAGCTTCGGGTCGAGAGTCGAGGGTCGGCGGTCGCGTCGGCTACTTCTTGAAGTCCTTCAGGATCCGCGTCGCCTCGCGCTGCGAGTCCTTCAGCGCGTCGGCCGGCGACTTCGAGCCGGTGAGGGCCGCCTGCAGCCCGTTGTTGAGCGCCGTGGTCACGCGCTGGTTGTCGTGCGTCGAGAGCTCGGCCACCGAATACTGAAGCTGGTCGCGCGCGACCAGCGCCTGCGGCACGTCGACCGCATACTTTTTCATCTCCGGCGTATCCCACGCGGCCGGCGTCACGGCGACGTAGCCGGTGGCGATGCTCCACTGCGCGGCACGTTGCGGCGCGGTCAGCCACTTCATGAACTTCAGCGAGGCCTGCTGCTCGGCGGGCGTGTTCTTGGCGAACATGTAGAGGTTGCCGCCACCGGTCGGGCTGCCGGGATGCTTCTTGGCCGGCAGCATCGCGACGCCGAACGGAAAGCCGGCGTTGGCGCGGATGTTGGTGAGGTTGCCGGTGGTCGTCCAGATCATGGCTGCCTTCTTCTCGAAGAAGTCCTTCGGCGTCGTGCCCCACTCGATCACGCCCGCGGGCATCACCTTGTGCTTGGCGGAGAGGTCGACCCAGAACTGCAGGGCCTCGATGACGGCCGGCTTGTCGAAGTAGGTCTCGGTGCCGGCCTCGTTCATGAGGATGGCGTCGTTCGGCGTCGTCAGGCCCTGGAACAGCCAGTACGGAAAGCCCGAAGACGGAATCTTCACGCCCCACTGGGTGACGTTGCCGCTGGCGTCGTGCTTGGTGAGCTTCTTCGCGAACTCGACCATCTGGTCCCAGGTGGCCGGGCCCTTCTCGGGGTCGAGGCCGGCCTCCTTGAAGGCCTCCTTGTTCCAGTAGAGAACGATCGTCGAGCGCTGGAAAGGCACGCCCCAGGTCTTGCCGCCGGTGCGGCTGTTCAGCATGAAGCTCTTGTAGAAACCGTCGAGCCACTTCTTGTCGTCGGCGCCCTTGGCGACGTCGTCGATCGGCACGATGGCGTCTTCGTCGATGAGCGAGAACATGTCGGTCGAAAGCAGCACCGCGAGCTGCGGTGGCTTGCCGCTCTTGGTCGCCGTCAGCACCTTGACGATGCTTTCCTGGTAGGTGCCCGAGTAGACCGGATTGATCTTGATGTCGGGATTTTCCTTGCCGAAGTCGGCGGCCATCTGGTCGATCGTCTTCGTGACGGGGCCGCCGACGGCGACCGGATAGTAGAAGTTCACCTCGGTCACCTTCTGGGCCGCGGCGGGAAGGGCCGTGGCGAGGGCGACGACGGCGAACGCGATCAGGGTCGGTGTTTTTTTCATGGCATGTCTCCTTGGAAAATTGTCGGGGCAGAACGTCAGGGCGAAGCGGAGTCGATGTCGTCGCGCCGCATGTGGGTGGCGGCGTCGAACCAGTGGCTGTCTTCAAGCCGCCAGGCCAGTCGCACCGACGTACCGGGAGCGAGGTCGTGGCGCCCTGGCAGGCGTGCCGCGATCGTATCGGCGAGTGTGCCGCCCGCCGATGTCGAACACGTCACGACGGTGTCGGCGCCGAGATACTCGGCGCTTTTTACGGTGGCGGCGACGCCGCCAGCGTCGGCGATGCGCACGTGTTCCGGCCGCACACCGAGCTTGAGATCGGGCCGTCCCTCCGCCGCGATGATGTTCATCGGCGGTGTGCCGATGAAGCGCGCCGCGAACACCGAGCCCGGTCGCGCGTAGAGCTCGACCGGCGGCGCGTCCTGGACGATGCGGCCGGCGTTGAGCAGCACGACCTGGTCGGCCATGCTCATGGCCTCGGTCTGGTCGTGCGTGACGTACACCATCGTGATGCCGAGCGACTGCTGCAACGTGCGGATCTCGTGGCGCATCTCCTGGCGCAGCTGGGCGTCGAGGTTCGACAGCGGCTCGTCCATCAGGCACACCGGCGTCTCGGCGATGATCGCGCGGCCGAGCGCAACGCGTTGCTGCTGGCCGCCCGACAGCTGCGAGGGCTTGCGGTCGAGCAGCCCGCCCAGGCCCAGCAGATCGGCGACGCGCGCCAGCCGGCGGGCATGTTCGGCAGCCGGCTCCTTCCTCACCTTGACGCCGAACAGGATGTTCTCGGCGACGCTCAGGTGGGGGAAGAGGGCGTACGACTGGAACACCATCGAGATGCGGCGCTCGGCCGGCGCCAGGTGCGTGACGTCGCGGCCGTCGATCAGGATGCGGCCTTCCGAGGGCGTGTCGAGCCCGGCGATCATGCGCAGCGTTGTCGACTTGCCGCAGCCCGAGGGTCCGAGCAGGACGGCGAGGTGGCCCGAAGCGACCGAGAAGCTGGCGCGGTCGACGGCCTTCTGCTCGCCCCAGTGCTTGCTGACGCCTTGCAGGTCGAGCGCGCTCACTGCGGCGGCTCGTCCGGGTCAGGCTCGCCTGCGGCGGCGGAAAGCTCGGTGGCAGATCTCGGCAGGGTCATCGGGGCGCCTTGTGGGCTCGTGCGAAGACCGCGATCTTGCCTGCTCCGCCGACCGGCTCGACGACGAGGCACCGAGCCGTCGCCGCCGCCGTGTTCGAAACGCTAGAGCGCCAGATTGCCCTCGATCGAGTCGTCGAGGGTCTTGCCGATGGCGGCGCCGACCAGCATCTTGATGCCGGCCACCGCGTCGCCGTGCTTGTTGTCCCAGTAGTAGCCGCCCGACGGCGCCACCGCGACCACGGTGATGCGCGGATCGTCGACGCCGCCGGTGAACCAGGTCTTGAGGATCGGCTTCCAGAGCGCCTTGATCTTCTTCTTGTCGCGTGAGGTGGAAGCGGTGCCGGTCAGCGTCAGGAAGCCGGAGTGTTCCGAGCCCTGGAAGAAGAGCCGCACCGAGGCGTGCTCGGCGATCTCGGCCACGGTGTGGCTGTCGCTCGCCATCAGGAACCAGAGCGTGCCGGCATCGTCGACCTCCTGCACGCTCATCGGCCGTGTCGCACCCGAGCCGCCGGTGCTGACGGCGGTGCAGAAGAAGCAGGTCTCTGCCTTCTTCACGACCTGGCGGATGCGCTCGATGGCGTCGGCGGCGCCGAGGTCGGCGTGGTTGTCTTCGGGCTGGTTGCGGTTGATCGAATCCATGGGCGGGCTCCTGTTGAGGTGCCCGGGGTTGGCAAACCGCGTTCTCAGCCCTTGGCCGACTCCGCGGCCGCTGCGGCTTCGGCGACGCGCTTCTTCTCGCGCAGCTGCTTCAGCTGCTCTTCCTCGAAGCGCTTCCTCGACTCGTGCAATTGCTGTGTCTTCTGGTGCGCGCGTTCGATGAGGTCGGCCGGCTGGGTCACGGCGTCGAGCGAAAGCGGCACGAAGCCCGAGGGCGGCGGCTCGCCGCGCTTGCTCTTGAGCTTGACGTTCAGGCGCAACTCGTTGGCCGAGTCGGCGTTGCGGATTGCTTCGTCGAAGCTGATGGCGCCGGCGTCGTAGAGATCGAAGAGAGCGGCGTCGAAGGTGCACATGCCGAGCTCCCGCGACCTCGCCATGATTCCCTTGATCTCGTGGAACTCGCCCTGGAAGATGCGCT
>JBDTCA010000009.1:0-13560 GCA_039923815.1 Caldimonas sp.
CCCCGTCGGCAGGTTGACGAACCACAGGATGCGCCAGCCGAAGTGCGGCTGCAGCCAGGCCGAAAGCACGCTCGCCGCCAGGTAACCGCCGACAGCGCCGAGGCCGCCGACCAGCACCAGCGCCCAGCCGCGATGCTTCGACGGCATGGTCTCGGCGAGCAGCGCATACGTCACCGGCAGCATGCCGCCGGCGGCCGCGCCCATCAGGAAGCACATGCCGACGTTCCACCAGAACGACGGCATGGCGCCGCAGATCGAGGTGCCGACGAACATCACCGCCGAGAGCAGGATCGAGGCGCGGCGGCCGTAGAGATCGGCCAGCCAGCCCCAGACGACCGAGCCCACCACCGTGCCGCACAGCGCCGCGAACGGCAGCCAGGCCACCGCGGCTGCGCTCACCGTGTACTCGGTCTGCATGCCGGGCACGACGAAACCGAGGCTCGCGGGCTTCATGACGTCGATGACGAGTGCCACCGTGAGCACGCTCATGAGCCGCCAGTGCGCGGCGCCGAGCGCCGCGTCTTCGGGAGCGCCGATGTCGACGGCGGCGGCGGGTGCGGCGGCCAGGCGACGCGGCAGCAGGCCCCAGGCGGCGACGACGATGCCGGCGACGATCAGCGCCATGCCCAAGAGCATCGCCGTGTCCATCGGCATGTCGGCGAGGCGATAACCCACGTCGCGGCTCATCCAGAACATCGGCACGTGCATCACGACGCCGACGGTCACGGCGACGCAGCCGGCCACGAACGCCCACAGATGGCGGCGGTCGTCGAGCACGCTCGACGTCGTCATGCCGGCCTCACGTGTCGCGAAGGATGCAACCCAGGCGCACGTGACCGCGAAAACGGGCCCGCTGCGCGCGCTGCGGCAGGCCGGCGAGCCGGGCAGCCGGAAACCGCGCCAGGAAGCGGCCGATGGCGATCCGGCCTTCGAGCCTGGCGAGCCCCATGCCGACGCACTGGTGGATGCCGGAGCCGAAGGCGAGATGGCGATTCGGCGTGCGCGCGATATCGAGCCGGTCGGGGTCGGGGAACTGCGAAGGATCGCGGTTGGCGGCGCCGATCGCCAGCGTGACCGGCGTGCGCGCGGCCAGCGCGACGCCGCCAATCTCGGTCGCCCGCGTCGTGATGCGGTTGCCGAGCTGGTTCGAGCTCTCGATGCGCAGGAACTCCTCCACGGCGCTCGCCAGCAACGCCGGCTCGGCGACGAGGCGCGCCTTCTCGGTCGGTTGCTCGAGCAGGCAGCGAATGCCGTTGCCGATCAGGTTGGTGGTGGTCTCGTGGCCGGCGTTGAGCAGGAAGATGCAGTTGTGCAGAAGCTCGGGGGCCGTGAGCTTCTCGCCACCGATCTCGCCCTCGATCAGGCGCGTCAGCACATCGGTGTTCGGGTCGCCCGGCGCGGCGCGGCGGCGCTCGACCAGGCCTTCGAGGTAAGCGCTGAATCCCGTCACGGCGGCATTGCCGAGCGTCTGCTGTTCGTCGGTCAGGGCCGGTTCGAGGGCGCCGAGGATGGCCAGCGACCAGTCGCGCAGCGGCGCCCGTTCGTCGGCAGGCACGGCGAGCAGGTTGCCGATGACCTCGATCGGGATCGCGCTGGCGAAGGCCTCGATCAGGTCGACCTCGGCGCCCGGCTCGCGCGCCGCCAAGGCATCGAGCAAGGCATCGACGCGCTCGACCAGGCGCGCTTCCATCGCTGCCACATGGCGCGGCGTCAGCGCCCCCGCGATGAGCCGGCGCACGCGCGTGTGCAAGGGCGGATCGTTGAAGACGAGGCTGGTCGTGTGGTGCGCGAAGAGCGGCGAGTCGCCGTACTTGGGCCCGAACTCCTCGCGCTTGTCGGAGCTGTAGGTCGTGACGTCCTTGTAGACGGCGAGGATGTCGGCGTATCGCGTCAGGAAGACGCTGCCGTCGGTCATGCGCTTGACCGGCTCGTGCTCGCGCAGGGCGCGGTAGGTCGGAAACGGATCGTCGTAGAACGCGGCGTCCAGGTGCCTCAGATCGAAGGCGGCGGCGAGGTCGTGGTCGGTCGGCACGGGCGCGAGTCTACGGGGCGTGATCGGGTGCGACACTGGGCCGATGACGCGCCCGCACGATGAACCAACGCTACACATCGACGGCCGGGCCGGCCCGAGCGCGGCCGCCTGGCGGACGGCGAGCGCCGCACTGCTTTTCTGCCTCGCTGCCGGCCACGCGGCCGCGGCCGATGGCGCAGACGAAGCCGCCGCCGTGCCGTACCGACCCAGCGTGTCGACGCCTGCGGCTCTTTCCCGACCCGGCTGGATCGAGGTCGAGGCCGGCCTGCAGCACCAGCACGACGGCGGCGGCGCCCGCCGCGACAGCGCGCCTGTCACGCTGAAGCTGGCCTTCACGCCCGATTGGGGCATCCGCGTCGGCGGCGACGCGTGGGTGCGAACGCGCGATGGCGCAGGCGGCCGCGACAGCGGTGTCGGCGACACCGGCATCGTCGTCAAGCGTCGCTTCGCGGTCGACGACGCACAGGCCTTCGGCCTCGAGGCCGGCGTTGTCGTGCCGACGGCGCGACACGGCGCGGGCAGCGGCAGCGGCAAGCCCGACTACGGCGTCAATGCGATCTACAGCGCCGACTTCGGCGCCTGGCACACCGACCTCAACATCGTCGCGACACGGCTCGGCGCCGTGGCGCCCGATGCCGGCCGCACGCAGTGGCTGGGTGCGGCGTCGCTGTCACACGCCCTCGACGAGCGCTGGGGCGCGGTCGCCGAGATCTCGGCCACGCGTCAGCGCGGCCAGGCCGACACCCTCCAGCTGCTGACGGCACTCAGCTACAACGTCTCCAAGCGCCTGGTGCTCGATGCCGGCGCGGCGCGCAGCCTGCGTTCGGGCGCGCCGGTCTGGTCGGCCTTCGCCGGCTTCACCTGGCTGGCGGCACGCCTCTTCTGAGCGGAGCTTCGGCACGCCGTAACGCAGCGGCCTTGCGCACCAGCCAGTACTCGCCGGCGGCAATGCCGATATCGTCGTGCCTTCTTTTCACTGAATGCACGCAATGAAGACTCGCCGCCTCGGCCCCCAGGGCCCGGTCGTCTCCGCCATCGGCCTCGGCTGCATGGGCATGAGCGACTTCTATTCGAACCGCGACGACACCGAGTCGGTCGCCACCCTGCACCGTGCCCTCGACCTCGGCGTCAGCTTTCTCGACACCTCCGACATCTACGGGCCGCATACCAACGAGCAGCTGGTCGGCCGCGCCATTGCCGGCCGCCGCGGCGAGGTGTTCCTCGCCACCAAGTTCGGCATCCTTCGCGACCCTGCCAACCCCGAGCGTCGCGGCTTCGACAGCAGCCCGGTCTACGTGCGCAGCGCCTGCGAGGCGAGCCTGAAGCGGCTCGGTGTCGAGACCATCGATCTCTACTACCAGCACCGGGTCGACCCCGCGACGCCAATCGAGGACACCGTCGGCGCCATGGCGGAGCTGGTTCGCGCCGGCAAGGTGCGCTTCCTCGGCCTGTCGGAGGCCTCGGTCGAGACACTGGAGCGAGCCTGCCGCATTCATCCGATCACCGCCCTTCAGAGCGAGTATTCGCTGTGGTCGCGCGAGCCCGAGAACGGCGCACTCGCGGCCTGCCGTCGCCTCGGCGTCGGCTTCGTTCCCTACAGCCCGCTCGGTCGCGGCTTCCTCACCGGCGCCATCAGGAAACCCGAAGACCTGGCCGAAGACGACTATCGCCGCAGCAGCCCGCGCTTCCAGGGCGACAACTTCGCAAAGAACCTCGAGCTCGCCGCCAAGGTGCAGCAGATCGCGGCGCGCATCGGCTGCAGCGCCGGCCAGCTCGCCCTCGCATGGGTGCTCGCACAGGGCGACGACGTCGTGCCGATTCCAGGCACGAAGCGGCGCAGCTACCTCGAGGAGAACGTCGCCGCGCTCGATGTCGAGCTGGCCCCCGAGGTGTTGCAGGAGCTGGCCGATGTGTTCCCGGCAGGTGCAGCGGCCGGGCCGCGCTACCCCGAGAACATGATGAAGGCGCTCGGCCGCTGAAAGTCGCGGCGCGACGAGATCAGGCTCCGGTGCGGTCTCAGTAACCCAGCGCCAGGCCGGTGCCACGGCGCGGGTCGTTGGCACCGTAGAAGCGGTTCCTGCCGACCGGGCGGCCGCCGAGCGCCGGCGCCCCGACGAGGATCGCCGCAACGTGATTGGCCGGGCCAGACACGGCGAATACGTGGCCCATGCCTTCGAGGATGCGCCGCGTGTCCGGGCCGATCGCGTAAGCCTCCATCACCGTCGTCGCCGGCTGGCCCTGCTGGTGAAAGCGCGGCGCATCGACGGCCTCCTGAACGTCCATGCCGTAGTCGACCACGTTCACGATGGTCAACACCACCGCCGTGATGATCCGGCTGCCGCCCGGCGTGCCGAGCACCATCACCGGCTCGCCCGCCCTGGTGAGGATGGTGGGGCTCATCGAGCTGAGCGGTTGCTTGCCCGGGGCGATGGCGTTGGCCTCGCCGTGGACGAGGCCGTAAAGATTGGCGACGCCGGGCTTGGCGGCGAAGTCGTCCATCTCGTTGTTGAGCAGCACGCCGGTGCCCGCGGCCGTGACCTTGGCGCCGAACCAGTCGTTGAGCGTGTAGGTCACCGCCACCGCATTGCCCAGGGCGTCGACGATCGAATAGTGCGTGGTGTTGCTGCCTTCTCGCGGCGACCGCCCGGCGCTGGGCACGCCACCGGCCCGGCTCGGGTCGATGGCGGCGCGGATCGTGGCGGCATAACCCTTGTCGAGCAGGCGATCGATCGGGTTGGCGACGAAGTCGGGGTCGCCGAGCAGGTGGTTGCGGTCGCCGTAGGCATGGCGCATGGCCTCGATCTGGACGTGCACGGCGCGCGCCGAACGGAAGCCCCAGTCCTTCAGCGGATAGCCCTCGAGGACGTTGAGGATTTCGCAGACGATGACGCCGCCCGAGCTCGGCGGCGGCGCCGAGACGACGTGGAAGCCGCGGTAGTCGCACTCGACCGGCCCCAGCTCGCGGGCCGTGTAGGCGTCGAGATCGGCTTGCGAGACGATGCCGTTGCCGGCCGCGCTCGAGGCGACGATGGCGCGCGCCACCGGCCCCTTGTAGAAGCCTGCAGCGCCGGCCTCCGCGATCTGTCGCAAGGTGGCGCCGAGGTCGCGCTGGACCAGCCGGTCGCCGGCCGTGAAAGGCTTGCCGCGATTCAGGAAGATCGCCGCCGTGGCTGAGTCGGCCGCGAAGGCGCGGGTGGCGGTGGCGAACATGCCGGCATCGCCCGGGTCGAGCACGAACCCCTGCTCGGCGAAGGCGATGGCCGGCGCGATCAGCTCGGCGCGCGGCCGGGTGCCGAATTTCGCGAGCGCCATCTCGAGGCCGGCCACGGTGCCGGGCACGGCGACGGCCAAGTGGCCGGTGGTGGAGGCGCCGGGCACGACGTTGCCGCCGGCGTCGAGATACATCGTCGGCGTGGCCGCGAGCGGCGCCCTTTCGCGGAAGTCGAGAAACGTCGTGCGGCCATCGGCGAGCCGGATCGTCATGAAGCCGCCGCCGCCGAGGTTGCCGGCGGCCGGGTACACGACAGCGAGCGCGTAGCCGACAGCGACGGCGGCGTCGATGGCGTTGCCGCCCCTGCGGAGCACGTCGACGCCGACTTCGGTGGCGAGGTGCTGCGCCGTCACCACCATGCCGTGCTCGGCTGCGACCGGTGCCACCGATGCTGCGCCGACCGTCGGTGACGCGGCGGCAGTCACGAGCCCGAGGAAGAGCCCGGCAAGCGTCGAGAAAGAGGTCATTGCCCACTGTATCCGGCACCGGCGCGGGCACAAGGTGTTACGACCTGAAGGCGGTTCAGCCGGTTACTTCACAGACAGAACGCGGTGCCGCTGACTAAGATCGTCGTCCCCCATGTCGAGCCTCTTCACGCACGATTCCGGCCTCGCCTGCTGCCTGTCCAGGGCACTGGTCGTGGCCGCCGCCGTCGTTCTCTGCGCCTGCACCGCGCCCGGGCTGCTGCTGAGCGCCGCGGGTGTCGCCACCGACACCAGCATGACCTGGGACATCGTCAAGCACGTTCACGCCAAGCTCACGGAAGACGACCCGACGCCGTGCCGGATGCTCGACAGCGTTCGCCGCGCCGTCAACCCGCGCTGTGAATTCGTTGCCGGCAGCATCCGCAAGGCCGACCTCGATGCCAGTGGCTTGCAGGCCTGCCCGCTCGCGGTCGCCACGGCCGATGCCCGGCTGTGGCGGGCGCTGCCCGAGATGCTGGAAAAAGGCGCCGCGGTGCAGCGCTGCGCGCGCTCGCCGCTGCAGGATCTCGCCGAGGCCGACGCCTGCCCCGACTTCGGTTCAGCGCCGCCGGCAGTGATCAAGTCGCTCGCCTTCCTCGCCACCAGCGACGCGCGCGCCGTCCGCCACGACGTGTTCCGGATGCTGAGCTGCCCGGCAGCCCGAAGCGCCGGCCTCGACCGCGTGCTCACGACCTGGCTCGACCGCGGCCAGCTCGAGCCCGGCACGCTCTCGTTCAGCCCGCTCGGCGCGCTGCACCCCGGCCTGCTGGGGTCGCGGTTCAGTCGCGAGCTCGAGGTCGCCGGCCACACGCCGCAGGCGGCGCTCGACAGCTACGAAGGCACGCTCGCCGGTGGCTACGAAGAAGCCTTGCGGACCAGTCACTGGCAGGCCCTCGAGTGGTGGCTGTACCGGCTGCCGCAACTCGCCAACCAGGTGCCGCCTTCGCGGGGTGGCCAACTCGCCTGGGTGCCTCTCCAGCGGGTGTTGCTGCCTTCGTTCCTGGCCGATCCCGCGACCCAGCGTGACATGGTCGGCTACCTGATGGCGCGCGGCGCCGACCCGAGGCGCCCGCTGCCCTACGACCCCGGCAAGACCGTGATCGGCTTCGCGGCCTCCATCAGGAGCCCGATGCTGACGCTGCTGGATCCGCCGGCACCGCCGAAGCCGGCACCGGCGACCTACGCCGACAGCACCCACGGCACGACAACGCGCTGAACCGCGGCTCGGGCCGCTGTCTCAGTCGCTGGCGAAGCTGTAGGGGCCGCCGCGCTCGAGGGCCTTCTTGTAGGCGGGCCGAGCGTGAATCTTCTTCAGGAAGGCCATCAGCTTCGGCCGGCTCGCGCCGAGCCCTGCGCGCTGGTGCGCGGCTTCGAGCGGAAAGCTCATCTCGATGTCGGCGGCCGAGAACTCGTCGCCGGCGAACCACTCGCTTTTGCCCAGTTCGACCTCCATGAAGTCGAGCTGCCGCTTCAGGTTGGGCTCGATCATCACGGACTTGACCTTGTTCGCGATGCTCCTTGCGATCGGCTTGACGAAGAACGGCATGCCCTGCCCCGAGCCGATGCGGTCGAAGACCAGCTTGAGCAGCAGCGGCGGCATGGCCGAACCTTCCGCGAAATGCATCCAGTAGGTAAAGCGCCGATGCGCTTCGCCCTCGGTTGCGGGTTGCAGCCGGCCCGCACCGTAGGTCTCGAGCAGGTACATGACGATCGCGCCGGTCTCGGCGACGGTGACAGCGCCATCGGTGATCACCGGCGACTTGCCGAGCGGGTGCACCTTCGTCAGCTCGGGCGGCGCCAGCATCGTCTTCGCGTCACGCTGGTACTTCCTGATCTCGTACGGCAGGCCGAGCTCCTCGAGAAGCCACAGGACACGCTGCGAGCGCGAGTTGTTGAGGTGGTGGACGGTGATCATGGCCGGATTGTCACGGGTGCTCTCTTGCTCGGAGGCCAGGCTTCGTCGGATCGAGCACCAGACGGGCTGACAGGCACCGTGAATGCGTTCATCGATCCTTTAGAGTTCGCCCCCCGCACACGCCCCCGAGCCATGAAGCGCGACGTCACAACCATCCCGTCGAGCGCAAGACTGCCGGCAACCGATGTGCTCGGGAAGAAGGTCGTGCTGTTCATCGTGCTGGCCGCCGCCGTCGCCGTGCCGATCGCCCTCGTGGCGGCCGCCGCCGGCTTCGGGATGAGCACGCGCGATCCGATTCGTGATCTGGCCGTGATCGCGCTCTGGTCGGTGACCGAGGAGATCATCTTTCGGGGCGGACTGCAGCCCTGGCTCGCCCGCACCTTGAAGCGTGGAGGCTCGCGCTGGATCACGCCCGCCAACTCGCTGACCAGCCTTCTCTTTGCCGCGCTCCATCTCTGGCGCCATCCCGTCAGCGTCGCCGTGCTCGTCTTCCCGGTCTCGCTCGTCTACGGTCGGGCCCGGGAGCTGAGCGGCAGGGTCTGGCCGGCCGCCCTCCTGCACCTGTGGTTCAACGGCTTGCTTTACGGCGCCTCGTGGCTGCACGCGGGCGGATCTGCCTCGTAAGGTAGCGCTGAGCCGGCATCGGCATAGCGCTGGATCGGGGCCGCGCCGGCGGCGCGACGCGACAGGCCTCGATCAAACGACGGGCAGGACCGCGGTCGGCGGCGCCGGCCGCGTGTCGCGGCTGGGTTGCCAGCTGACGACACCGTCGCATTCCTGGACCGCGATCGACGTCAGCTTGCCGCTTCCGCACGGCCCGCCGATGCAGCGACCGCCGCGCGGCTCATACGCGGCGCCGTGGATCGAGCAGAGGATGAATTCCTTGCCGCCGTCGAGGAACTCGCCCGGCTGCCAGTCGAGCTCGGTCGGCACATGCACGCAACGGTTCAGATAGGCCACGACACGGCCGTCGAAGCGCAACGCGAAGGCACGCAAGGGCTCCTGGAAATGAAGCACGTCGAACAGCACCGCGCGGCCCTTCTCCTCCAGCTCCGCCGATGCGCACAGCCGTTGCGGCGGCAGCGCCGGTGGCTGCGGAAGGGGCCGCGGCCAGACGACCGGGGCGCCGTCAGCCATGCGCCTCAAGCCAGGCGGCGAGGTCGGCGGTGGAATGGGCGACGTGCAGCGGCCGGTGGCGCGCGAACTCGGCGTGGTCGTGGGCGCCGAAGCTGACGGCGACGCTGGCGCAACCGGCGTTGGCGGCAAGCTGCAGGTCGTGCGTGGTGTCGCCGATCATGAGCGTGCGGTCGGCGCCGGTGCCGAGCTCGCTCATCAGCTCTCGAAGCATCAGCGGGTCGGGCTTGCCGCGGGTTTCGTCGGCCGTTCGCGTGGCGTCGAAGAGGCCGCGCAGCAACGATGCTTGCAGCGCCTCGTCGAGCCCGCGCCGGTTCTTGCCCGTCGCCACCGCGATGCGGACGTTGCGCGCCTTCAGGGCATGCAGCAGTTCGAGCGTGCCCTCGAACAGCACGATGTCGTTCTTGCTCGCCACATAGTGATACCGATATCGCTCGGCCAGCTGCGGGTAGCGCTCGCGAGAGAGCTCGGGCGCGGCGTGGCGCAGCGCGTCGGCCAGCCCGAGACCGATCACGAAGCTGGCGTCGCGGTCGCTCGGCACCGTGGTGCCCACATCAGCGCAGGCCGCCTGGATGCAGCGGGCGATGAGCCGCGTCGAGTCGAAGAGCGTGCCGTCCCAGTCGAAGGCGACGAGGTCGAAGCGGCGGGGTCGGGTCTTGGGCGGCATGTCGGTCGTGGTCATGGCAGGGCGCGCAGCAGGCGTTCGCAGGCTTCGGGCAGCGGCGCTTCGAGCTCGACCTGCTCGCCACTGGCAGGGTGCGTGAAGCGCAGCCGGCGCGCGTGCAGGAACATGCGTTCGAAACGCGTCCCCGGCACCGCGGTTCCGCGCGCCATCGCCTTGTTGAGCGTGAAGTCGCCGTATTTCGGATCGCCGACGATGGCGTGGCCGGCGCCAGTCAGGTGGACGCGGATCTGATGCGTGCGGCCAGTCTTGATGGTGACGTCGAGCAACGTGAACCGGGCGAAGCGGCGCGCCACCCGAACCAGCGTGATCGAGCGTCGACCACGCTCGTCGGCGGCGTCGACCGACTGGACGCGGCGCACGCCGTCGGCGCCCACGAACTTGTGCAGCGCCACGTCGATCACCTTCAGCGACTCCGGCCAGCTGCCGGCAACGAGCGCCGAATAGGTCTTGCCAAAGGCGCGTTCCGGATTGCGAGAGCGGAGGTCGTTCTGCAGGGTGACCAGGGCCGGCCGCCGCTTCGCGACCAGAAGCAGCCCCGAGGTCTCCTTGTCGAGCCGATGCACAAGCTCGAGGAACTCGGCGCCCGGGCGCGCACGGCGCAGCTGCTCGATGACGCCGAAGCTCTCGCCGCTGCCGCCGTGCACCGCGACGCCCGCCGGCTTGTCGATGGCGAGCAGGTGATCGTCTTCGAGCACGACCGGAAACTCGCGCGGCGGCGCCGGCGGTTCCTCGCTGCGGTCGGCGACCCGCACCGGCGGAATGCGGACCTCGTCGCCGAGACCCAGCCGGGTGTCGGCCGAAGCGCGCGCCTTGTTGACGCGGACCTCGCCGGACCGGATCACGCGATAGAGATGCGTGCGTGGAACGCCCTTCAACACCTTGGCCAGGTAGTTGTCGAGTCGCTGACCCGCGGAGCCAGCGTCGACGACGAGGATTCGCACGGCGACCTCCGCCGGCCGACTCTCGCCCCTCGGCGCAGCGGGCGGCGGCGTGGCATCCGGCAAACCTTTGGCCCCTATAATGCGTCGGTCCACTTGGCGGCCGCAAGTCGTTGATTTTTCAGAGTTTAGCGTCGCGATTCCTGCAATGCAGGCGGCGAAAGAGTGGCAGCCGGATCCTGTTCCGGCAACGGTGATGCAACGTCGCATCGCTCAGGCAGGCTGCGTCCCCGTGTGACGCGAGCGGCCACCGAGCGGGCGGCGGCAGAGCAACAAGAAAGAACCCCACGACAAGGTTTTTCAGCCGCAGACGAGTACCGCGCCCAGGCCTTTTCGCCTTTGCATTCCCGGCTCTCGCGCTACGGCCTGCGTCCAGTGACCACCAGCGTGCACCCCACCTGCCTTCCCACTGTTTCGCGCGCGCCAACGCTGAAGGTGCCCGCGGTCGCCTGACCGCACCGGCCACTCTTTCAGTCCAGGGCGATTCCTTCCGGTTCTCTTTCGTTTCTCGTGCATCGATTGCCGCCAGCGGTCCGGCCGCGGTGGTGTGAGTCTTGCGCGTGCCTCAAGGCCGCGCCGAAGGAGTGCAGATGAAACGCATGCTGATCAACGCGACGCAGCCCGAAGAGCGTCGCCTGGCCATCGTCGATGGCCAGAAGCTGATGGATTTCGAGACCGAGATCGAGGGTCGCGAGCAACGCAAGGGCAATATCTACAAGGCGGTCGTGACGCGCGTCGAGCCTTCGCTCGAAGCCTGCTTCGTCGACTACGGCGAAGACCGCCACGGCTTCCTGCCGTTCAAGGAGATCTCGAAGAACTATTTTCGTGAAGGCACCGACGTGCGCACTGCGCGCATCCAGGACGCCATTCGCGACGGCGACCCGCTGCTCGTGCAAGTGGAAAAGGAGGAGCGCGGCAACAAGGGCGCGGCACTGACCACGTTTGTCTCGCTCGCCGGTCGTTACCTGGTCCTGATGCCGAACAACCCGCGCGGCGGCGGCGTCAGCCGACGCATCGAGGGCGAAGACCGCGAAGAGCTCAAGGAAAACCTCGACCAGCTCGAGTACCCGAAAGGCATGAGCCTGATCGCCCGCACCGCCGGCATCGGTCGCACCGCCCCCGAGCTGCAGTGGGACCTCAACTACATGCTCAAGCTCTGGACCGCCATCGACGGCGCCTCCAAGGCCGGCAAGGGCGCGTTCCTGATCTACCAGGAGAGCTCGCTGGTGATCCGCGCCATCCGCGATTACTTCACTGCGGATGTCGGCGAGATCCTGATCGACACCGACGACATCTACGACCAGGCCCAGAAGTTCATGAGCCATGTGATGCCCGAGACGGCGCACAAGGTCAAGCGCTACAAGGACGATGCGGCGCTGTTCAGCCGCTTCCAGATCGAGCACCAGATCGAGACCGCGTTCGCTCGCACGGTCAACCTGCCCTCGGGCGGCGCGATCGTGATCGATCACACCGAGGCGCTGGTTTCGGTCGACGTCAACTCGGCGCGCTCGACGCGCGGCTCCGACATCGAGGAAACCGCCACCCGCACCAATCTCGAGGCCGCCGACGAGATCGCGCGCCAGATGCGCCTGCGCGACCTCGGTGGCCTGATCGTCGTCGACTTCATCGACATGGAAGAGTCGAAGAACCGGCGCGAGGTCGAGACGCGCCTGCGCGACGCGCTGCGCTCCGACCGCGCCCGCGTCCAGTTCTCGTCGATCAGCAAGTTCGGCCTGCTCGAGATGAGCCGCCAGCGCCTGCGGCCGGCGCTCAGCGAAGGCAGCCACATCACCTGCCCGCGCTGCAACGGCACCGGCCATATCCGAGACACCGAGAGCTCGGCGCTGCAGATCCTGCGCATGGTCCAGGAAGAGTCGATGAAGGACAACACCGCGGCCGTGCACGTGCAGGTGCCGGTGGAAGTGACCTCGTTCCTCCTGAACGAGAAGCGCACCGAGATCACCAAGATCGAGCTCAAGCAGCGCGTCACCGTGCTGCTGGTGCCGAACAAGAATCTCGAGACGCCGAACTACCGCCTCGAACGCCTGCGCCACGACGATCCGCGCCTCGAGAACCTGCAGGCCAGCTACACGATGGTCGACGAGCAGGAAGAAGAGGTCGGCATCACGCGCCGCGAGAAGACCAAGGCCAAGCAGGAGCCGGTCATCAAGGGCATCCTGCCCGAAACACCCGCGCCGATGCCTGCCGAGCGGCCGGAGCCGCGCGTTGCAGCTCCGATGTCGGCGCCCGCTGCTGCCCTGCCGGTGCACGCACCAGCGGCTGCAGCGCCGGCGCCGATGCCCGCGGGCGGCGGTTTCTTCGGCTGGGTGAAAAGCATCTTCGTGCCGCCCGCAGCCGAGCCGGTCAAGGCGACTGTGGCCATGCCACAGAGCCCGGCTGCGAAGCCCGCCGACGCGGGTCGGCGTGACCGTGGCGATCGAGCCGATCGTGGTGGTGAGCGCAGTGGGGGCGAACGCGGCGGCGGCGATCGAGGTGGCCGTGGCGGACGCGGTGGACGTGGCGGCGGTCGCGGCGGCGAACGCGGAGCCGAGCGCGGAGCCGAGCGCGGCGGCGACCGCGTCAGCGAAGCTGGCGAGATCAATGCACGCGGCGGCCGTCGTGGCGAGCGCGGTGCCGACGCACCCCGCGTCGACGGCGGCGAGGCGATGGGCGGCGAGCCACGCGAGGCTCGCGAACCGCGTGATTCACGCGAGCCCCGCGACTCGCGAGAGCCGCGGGAAGCACGCGCGCCCCGAGGCGAGCGTGCGGAGTCTCGCGGCGAGCCGCGCAACGGCAACGGCAACAGCGGAGGCCGCAATGGCGGCGAAGGTCGCGGCGAGTCGCGCAGCGACTCAACAGGTGAAAGCGATCGCGGCGAAGTCCAGCGTGGCGAGTCACGCCGCGGTGGTCGCGGCGACCGCGGCCCGCGTGACGACAGCGCCCAGGGCGAAGTCGCAGCACCGGTCGAAGCGATCCAGGACGGCAGTGCCGCCCAGCCCTTTGTCGACACGATGCCGAACGGCGAACGCATGGAAGGTGCCGAGACGGGCGAGGAACGCCAGGGTGGCCGCCGGCGCAATCGCCGTGGCGGTCGTGGTCGCGACCGTGACGAATCGCCTGC
>JBDTCA010000010.1:0-10106 GCA_039923815.1 Caldimonas sp.
TCGTCGGCGATCTTGTCGCCGCCGACAAAGGCCCAGTCGAAGAACTTCAGCGCCTGCGTGGCGTTGGCCGGCTTGTCCTGCACCTTGTGCATGAGGATGAACGTGGCGGCAGTGATGGGCCACGAGTTCTTGCCGGGCTGGCCAGTAAGCACTTGATAGAAGCTTCGGTTCCAGTCGGCGTTCGCGGCCGCGGCCTTGAAGGTCAGGTCGCCGGGGGCCACGTAGTTACCGGCCAGGTTCTGCAGCAGCGTGTACGACATCTTGTTCTGCTTGGCGTACGCGTACTCGACGTAGCCGATCGAGTTCGGCAGACGCTGCACGAACGCCGATACGCCTTCGTTGCCCTTGCCGCCGACACCGACCGGCCAGTTCACGGCCGTCCCCTCGCCTACCTTTGTCTTCCACTCGGGGTTGACCTTCGAGAGGTAGTTCGTAAAGTTGAAGCTGGTGCCCGAGCCGTCGGCACGGCGCACCACTGCGATGGTCGAATCGGGAAGCACGAGGCCCGGGTTGAGCGCGGTGATGGCGGCGTCGTTCCACTTCTTGATCTTGGCGAGGTAGATGTCGCCAAGCACGGCGCCCGTCAGGCGCAGCTTGCCGGGCGCAACTCCGGCGATGTTGACGACCGGCACGACGCCGCCGATCACCATTGGAAACTGGATCAGCCCGTCAGCAGCGAGTTCCTCGTCCTTCAATGGCGCATCGGAGGCGCCGAAGTCGACCGTCTTGGCCTTGATCTGCTTGATGCCCGCACCGGAGCCGACCGATTGATAGTTGATGCGAACGCCGGTCGCCTTGTTGTAGGCGTCGGCCCACTTGGCGTAGACCGGGGCCGGGAACGACGCACCTGCGCCGGTGATGTCCTGGGCGAAGGCAGGCGATGCAAGCAGCGCAGTGGCGGAGACGATGAGGAAGCGGGACACGACGTGCATGAGGTCACCTGGAGTGGAGCCGATGGACCGCACTCTATGTAGCTGTCGTGACAAGAACATGACAACGCATGACAGGTCCGCGGACTCGGCGCGACCGGCCGCCGCCGGATTCAGCCCAGCGAGTCGGCGATGCCCTGCGCCCAACGCGTGGCCTGCCCCGCATCGCGCGCCTCGACCATGACGCGAACGACGGGCTCGGTGCCGGAGGCACGAATGAGGACACGACCCTGCCCGCCCAGCTCGGCCTCCGCGGCGGCGATGCGCGCCGCCAGCGCCGGGCGCGCCTGCCAGTCCGAACCAGGCGTGACCCTGACGTTGATCATCGTCTGAGGGAACAGCGCGATGCCGTCCAGCAGTTCGGGCAACGAGCGGCCCGACCGCACGGCCGCTTCGAGCACCATCAAGGCGCTGACGATGCCGTCGCCGGTGGTGTGGCGGTCGAGCGTGAGCAAGTGGCCGGAGCCTTCGCCGCCGAGTTGCCAGCCGCGCCGGAGCAACTCTTCGAGGACGTAGCGATCGCCGACCTGGGCACGCACGAAATCGAAGCCGCGCGCGCGCAACGCCAGCTCGATGGCCATGTTCGTCATCAACGTGCCGACGACGCCCGGGGTCGTCCGGCCCTGGTCGATTCGGTCGGCGGCGATCACGTAGAGCAGCTCGTCGCCGTTGTAGAGGCGACCTGCGGCGTCGACGATTTGGAGGCGGTCGGCGTCGCCGTCGAGGGCGATGCCGTAGTCGGCCCCTTGCGCGCGTACGGCATCGACAAGGGCCTGCGGCGCCGTGGCGCCGAAGCCGGCGTTGATGTTCATCCCGTCCGGGCTGCAGCCGATGGCACTGACCTCGGCGCCGAGCTCATGAAAGACGTCGGGCGCGACGTGGTACGCAGCGCCATGCGCCGCGTCGACGACGATCTTCAGTCCCTTCAGCGACAGCTCACCGCCGAACGTGCTCTTGCAGAACTCGATGTAGCGGCCGCTGGCGTCGTCGAGTCGTCGCGCCCTGCCTAGCTCGGCCGAGCCGACCCATCGCTGCTCGGCGGTCAACGCCGTCTCGACCTCCTGCTCCCAGGCGTCGGGAAGCTTCTCGCCGCGAGCCGAGAAGAACTTGATGCCGTTGTCCTGGAACGGATTGTGCGAAGCGCTGATGACCACGCCGAGGTCGAGTCGAAGCGCACGCGTGAGGTAAGCGACGCCCGGCGTCGGCAGCGGGCCGGTCAGCAGCACATCGACGCCGGCCGAAGCGAAGCCGGCCTCGAGCGCCGACTCGATCATGTAGCCGGAAATGCGTGTGTCCTTTCCGATCAGGACGGTCGGGCGTTGTTGCTTTGCCCTGAGAACGTGCCCGACGGCATGGCCGAGCCGCAACATGAAGTCGGGCGTGATCGGCGCAGTGCCAACCGTGCCGCGGATGCCATCGGTGCCGAAGTAGGTTCGCTTCATGAGGTTGCAGCGAGATTATCCGCGGCCGCGGAGGTGGCATGCACGACGGCCAGAGCGGCAACGGTCATCGACACGGCGTGAACGCGAACGATGCTCGCGCCACGCTGCACCGCAAGGACGGCAGCGGCAACGCTGGCGGCATCGACCGACGCGATCTGCGCGGCCGTGCGCTCCGAGGGCCTCGTCCCCGAAGCACCGACGAGCCCGGCAAGAGTCGATTTTCTCGACCAGCCGACCAGCAGCGGCCGACCGGTAGCAAGGAGCTCGGGTTGCCTCGCGAGCAGCATCAGGTTTTGCGCCGGCGTCTTGCCGAACCCGATCCCGGCGTCGACGACGATGCGTCCCACGTCGATGCCGGCGGCCATGGCGTATTCGAGGCGCTCCTGGAGGAAGTGCGCGACTTCGGCGACGACGTCGGAATACTCGGTCTGCCCGCGCATCGTCTGCGGCGTGCCGCGCATGTGCATCAGGCAGATGCCGCAGTTGGGGTGCGCCGTGACCGCAGCGAGGGCGCCGGGCGCACGCAAGGCACCGATGTCGTTGACGATGTCGGCGCCGAGATCGAGCGCAGCGCGCATCACTTCGGGCTTGGCGGTGTCGATCGACACGGGGCATCCGAGCGTCACGGCGGCCCGAAGCACGGGCAGCACCCGCGCAAGTTCGGTTTCGGCGCTGGTCGGCTCTGCGCCGGGTCGGCTCGACTCCCCCCCAAGATCGAGCACATCGGCGCCCTCGGCAAGCAGGCGCTCGCACGTGGCGATGGCTTGCGCAGCGGTCATGTGCGGGTCACCGTCGGAAAACGAATCGGGCGTGACGTTGACGATGCCCATGACCCGGGGCCGCTGCAGGTCGAGGCGGAAGCGACCGGCCTGCCAGATCATGTGATCGGAAGCCGCCAGGAGAAAGAAAAACGGGGCCGAAGCCCCGTTCCCGATCCACGTGCCATCGGCAGGATCAGGCCGCTGCCGGCGTGTTCTCAGGCGTCGCCGGCGGCGCACCTCCGGCGGCCTTGACCGTCGGGGGCGTCCAGTCCTTCGGAATGCGGGGCGGCTTGCCCGACATGATGTCGTCGATCTGATCGGCGTCGATGGTCTCCCATTCGAGCAAGGCGCTCGCCATCGCGTGGATCTTGTCCTGGTTGTCCTCGATGAGCTTGCGGGCGGCCGCATACTGCTCGTCGATGATGCGGCGGATCACGGCATCGACCTTGCGCATGGTCTCTTCGGACATCGTCGTCGTCTTGGTGACCGAGCGACCGAGGAAAACCTCGCCTTCGTTCTCGGCATAGACCATCGGACCGAGCTCGTCGCTCATGCCGTACCGCGTGACCATGTCTCGGGCGATCGACGTCGCACGCTCGAAGTCATTGCTGGCACCCGTCGTCATCTGATGCATGAACACTTCTTCGGCAATACGGCCACCGAACAACACCGCAATCGTCGAGAGCATGCGCTCCTTGTCGAGACTGTAGCGGTCGCCTTCTGGCAGCTGCATCGTCACGCCGAGGGCACGACCGCGAGGGATCACCGTCACCTTGTGGACCGGGTCCGTCTTCGGCATCAGGCGAGCGACCAAGGCGTGACCGGACTCGTGATACGCCGTGTTGCGGCGCTCTTCTTCCGGCATGACCATGGACTTCCGCTCGGGGCCCATCATGATCTTGTCCTTGGCCTTCTCGAAGTCGACCATCTCGACCACGCGGCCGCTGCGACGCGCCGCAAAAAGCGCCGCCTCGTTGACGAGATTGGCGAGGTCGGCGCCGGAAAATCCAGGCGTGCCGCGCGCCAGGATATCGGCGCGGATGTCCTGTCCGACCGGCACCTTGCGCATGTGGATGTTAAGCACCTGCTCGCGGCCACGGACATCGGGCAAGGTCACGTACACCTGGCGATCGAATCGGCCTGGCCGCAGCAGCGCCGGATCAAGGATGTCGGGTCGGTTGGTCGCGGCCATGACGATGACACCGACGTTGGTCTCGAAGCCGTCCATCTCGACGAGCATCTGGTTCAACGTCTGCTCGCGCTCGTCGTTGCCGCCGCCGAGGCCGGCACCGCGATGGCGGCCAACCGCGTCGATCTCATCGATGAAGATGATGCAGGGCGCGCTCTTCTTGGCCTGCTCGAACATGTCGCGCACGCGCGCTGCACCGACGCCGACGAACATCTCGACGAAGTCCGATCCGGAGATCGAGAAGAACGGCACCTTGGCTTCGCCGGCGATGGCCTTGGCGAGCAGCGTCTTGCCGGTGCCCGGAGGTCCGACCAGCAACACGCCGCGCGGGATCCGGCCGCCGAGCTTCTGGAATTTCTGCGGATCCTTCAGGAAGTCGACCAGCTCCTTGACCTCTTCCTTGGCCTCATCGCAGCCCGCGACGTCGGCAAAGGTGGTCGTGTTGTTGGCTTCGTCGAGCATGCGCGCCTTCGACTTGCCGAAGCTGAACGCACCCCCTTTGCCGCCGCCCTGCATCTGCCGCATGAAGTAGATCCAGACGCCGATCAGCAGCAGGATCGGGCCCCACGACGCAAGGATCGAAAGCAGGAACGATGGCTCTTCGCGCGCCTTGACGTCGAACTTGACGCCGTTGTTGATGAGGTCACCGATCAGGCCGCGGTCCAGATAGGTCGCCGTGGTGCGCAGTTCCTTGTCGTCGCTGGTCTTGGCGCGGATCTCGGTCGAGCCGCCGGCACCGTCTTGCAGCGTCACGCTGCGAATCCGCTTGCCTCGCACTTCGTCCAGGAAGTCGGAGTAGCCGATCGCACCGCTCTGTGCACCCGTGCGCTCGAACTGCTTGAACACGGTGAAGAGGACCAGCGCGATCACCAGCCAGACCGCGACTTTCGAAAACCATTGATTGTTCACCGCGACTCCATTTCGACGGAAGGCGACAGCCGGGCAAGCGCCGGCGTCGACCCACGGCATCTGAGGTTGATTTTAGTCCACGCAACCCCCTGCGGGCAGGGCCTATCCCCCGCGTTCAGCACGGCTAGTCGTGAAGACCTTCGCCTGAAACAGCAGCTTTGAGCCCGATTCCGACCAGAAACGATTCAGCCGACTTGGCGCGCGACGCTTTCGGCTTGATCGCCTTGACCACCTTGAAAGTGGCCTTGAAGCGTTCGACGAGCTGGCTGTAGCCGCTGCCGTGAAACACCTTGCAGACGAGCGTGCCGCCGGGCCGCAGCCGCCGCATCGAAAGTTCGATGGCCAATTCGACCAGATCCGCCATGCGTGCTGCATCGGAGGCGGCGATGCCGGAGAGGTTCGGTGCCATGTCGGAGAGCACGACATCGATCAGCCGCTCGCCGATACGCGTCTCGAGTGCCTCCAGAACGGCGTGCTCCCGGAAGTCGCCAGAGATGAACTCGACGCCGTCGATCGGCTCGAAAGGCAGCAGGTCGAGCGCGATGATGGTGCCGTGCAGCGCACCGGGAAGTGCGGGATCGCTGCTGGCGCCGCGACCGAACTTTCGCCGCACGTACTGGCTCCAGGCGCCGGGCACGGCGCCGAGATCGACGACCAGCTGGCCAGGCTCGAGGAGATGCAGTTGCTCGTCGATGTCCTTGAGCTTGTAGGCGGCCCGGGCTCGATAGCCTTCGCGCTGCGCCTGCTTGACATACGGATCGGTCAGGTGGTCGTGCGGCCACGCCTTGTTCAGCTTCTTTCCCTTGCGCGTCGCCATCCCGATCCCGTCGTCGTTCGGCCGCGATAATAGGCGTGTGACTGCACTCTTCCTCAAGCCTGTCGAACGCAAGGCCAAACGCGCGGAAGCGCACCATCTCGACCCCGTCGTCGCTGTCGGCAACGACGGCGCGACCGAGGCGGTCCGCCGCGAGATCGACCTGGCGCTCAACGTCCACGGCCTCGTCAAGGTCCGCGTCTTTTCCGACGATCGGGCGGCCCGTGAAACGATGTTTGCCGAACTGAGCGATTCGTTGCGTGCCGCGCCCGTTCAACACATCGGCAAGCTGCTGGTGCTGTGGCGGCCGCCGGTCGAGAAGGAAAAGATCGAGCGAGAGGGCCGCATGCCGGGTCCCAAGGTCGTCAAGGTACTGAAATTCTCGAAGAGCGGCAATCACCGCCCGCAGGTCAAGAAAGTCACCGTCCTCGGCAACATGCGGCTCGCAGCGGGCGGCACGCTCAAGCGGGCCAAGAAGCGGATCTCCAGCGTCAAGAAGACGTCGCAGCTGGATTGAGGGAAGGCGGCGGCAAAGTCGCCGGGGCCGTCAGTCGCCAGGCCAATGCGGTTGCCGCGGCGAGCTTGCCGGCGAAAAACATCAGCGCTAAGACATGAAGCGCCGCGAACGAGAGCCCCGGGCCACCCGCCCTGGCCGACTCGATCATCGGCTGCAATGCGAAGTGGCCGGCGACGACACAGAACAACGCCGCCAGGGCGAGCAGCATGTCGCTGCTGAAACGCGAACCTCGCCCACTTTCGGCGGCCAACCGGGCACGCTGCATGGCGACGATGAACAACAGCGCCGCGGCAGCAAGGCCGACGTAGGCATCGCGCTCGAAAAGCCGCGAGGCGACCCGACCGGCGTCGGCCTGCGAAAGCACGGCGAAAAGAGCCGGTGCCGCAATGAAGCCGACCCCGGCCATCGACCCCGCCCAGAGTCCCGCCAGCCACGCCGCCAGTCGGCGCAATGCCTCGCTGCTCACTCGTAGCGAACGCCTGTGATCTCGTAGCTCCTGACGCCACCCGGCGCCTGCACCTCGGCAATGTCGCTCTCGATCTTGCCGATCAGCGCCCGGGCGATCGGAGAGCTGATCGACACCAGGCCCTGCTTCAGGTCGGCCTCGTCGTCACCGACGATCTGGTAGGTCACCTTGGCGCCGCTCTCCTCGTCTTCGAGGTCGACGGTCGAGCCGAAGACGACGCGGCCCTCGCCGTCGACGGCCTTCGGGTCGATGACCTGCGCCGCCGCCAGCTTACTCTCGATCTCGAGAATGCGACCCTCGATGAAGCCCTGCTTGTCCTTGGCCGCCTCGTACTCGGCGTTTTCGGACAGATCGCCCTGCGCCCGGGCCTCGGAGATCGCCTGAATCACGCCATGGCGCTCGACAGTCTTCAAGCGGTGCAGCTCGTCCTTGAGCATTGCAAACCCGCGCTGCGTCAGCGGAATGGTGGCCATCGCATCGAACCCTCACATTTTTCAAAAAGAAAAGCCGCCGCCGAGTTCTCGGCGGCGGCGCGTGTCGAAGTCAGTCTAGACGAGTTCCGCGTGCAGTTCCTGCAGCGACACCACGCTCAGGCCGTTGCGGTGTTTCATGCCCTCGACCGCCGCTTCGCAGCCGGCCATGCTCGTGTAGTAGGTGACCCGGTGGGCGAGCGCCGCCTGGCGGATGTGCCGCGAGTCGGCGATCGCGGTGCGCGTCTCGTCGACGGTGGTGAAGACGAGCTGGATCTCGCCGCCCTTGAGCATGTCGACGATGTGCGGCCGACCGTCCTTGACCTTGTTCACGACTCGCACCGGAATGCCGGCCTCGGCGATCGCCGCCGCCGTTCCGCGGGTGGCCACGAGCGCGAAGCCGAGCGCATGCAGGTCGCGTGCGACCGCCACGGCACGGGGCTTGTCGCCGTTCCTGACCGTGATGCACACCGTGCCCTGGGTGGGCAAGCGGGAGCCGGCGCCGAGCTGGCTCTTAAGCATCGCCTCGCCAAAGGTGCGGCCAACGCCCATGACCTCGCCGGTCGAGCGCATTTCGGGGCCGAGGATCGGGTCGACGCCAGGAAACTTGTTGAACGGAAAAACCGCTTCCTTGACGGAAAAATACGGCGGAATGACCTCGCCCTTGACGTCCTTCTGCGAGGCCAGCGACTGACCGACCATGCAGCGTGCCGCAATCTTGGCGAGCGGCTCCCCGGTCGCCTTCGACACGAACGGCACGGTACGCGAGGCCCGCGGGTTGACCTCGAGCACGTAGACCACGGCCGCGTCGCCGTCGTCACCGACGTCGCCCTGGATCGCGAACTGGACGTTCATGAGGCCGACGACCTTGAGCGCCTTGGCCATCAGCGCCGTCTGCCGCCGGAGTTCATCCTGGAGCTTCTTCGGCAGCGAATAGGGCGGCAGCGAACAGGCGGAGTCGCCCGAATGGATGCCCGCCTGTTCGACGTGCTCCATGATGCCGCCGATCATCACCTCGGTCCCGTCGGAGATGCAGTCGACGTCAACCTCGATGGCGTCGTCGAGAAAGCGGTCGAGCAGCACCGGCGACTTCTCGCTGACCTTGACGGCTTCGCGCATGTAGCGCTCGAGATCCTTGTCGCCGTGCACGATCTCCATTGCGCGGCCTCCGAGCACGTAGCTCGGCCGCACCACCAGCGGATAGCCGATCTCCTGGGCGAGCACCAGCGCCAGCTCTTCGGTGCGTGCGGTGCGGTTCGGCGGCTGCCGCAGGCCGAGCTCGTTGAGCAGCTTCTGGAAGCGCTCGCGATCCTCGGCCACGTCGATCGAGTCGGGCGACGTGCCAACGATCGGCACGCCCGCCCTCTCGAGCTCGAGAGCCAGCTTCAGCGGCGTCTGGCCGCCGTACTGCACGATGACGCCGTGCGGCTTTTCCTTGGCCACGATCTCAAGCACGTCTTCGAGCGTGACCGGCTCGAAGTAGAGGCGATCCGAGGTGTCGTAGTCGGTCGAGACCGTCTCCGGATTGCAGTTGACCATGATGGTCTCGTAGCCGTCTTCGCGCATGGCGAGCGCGGCGTGGACGCAGCAGTAGTCGAACTCGATGCCCTGGCCGATGCGATTCGGACCACCGCCGAGGACCATGATCTTCTTGCGGTCGGTCGGCTCGGCCTCGCACTCCTCGTCATACGTCGAATACATGTAGGCCGTCTGCGTCGAGAACTCGGCGGCACAGGTGTCGACGCGCTTGTAGACCGGCCGGACGCCCTGGGCATGGCGCTGTTCGCGCAACGAACTCTCGCTGCTGCCGAGCAGCCTGGCGAGGCGGCGGTCGGAGAAGCCCTTGGCCTTCAGGAAGCGCATCTCTGCAGTCGTGATGGACGCAAGCGGGCGGCCCTTGAGCGCCTTCTCGCAGGCGAGGATCTCCTCGATCTGGGCCAGGAACCACGGATCGATCGAGGTCTCCTCGAAGATCTCTTCGGCGGTCATGCCGATCCGGAACGCGTCGGCCACGTAGAGCAGCCGCTCCGGGCCGGCCTCGCCGATCTCCTGGACAATCTCTTCGCGGTCGGTGCTCTGCTCGCTGAAGCCGTCGATACCGGTCTCGAGCCCACGCAGCGCCTTCTGCAGGCTTTCCTGGAAGGTGCGGCCGATCGCCATCACCTCGCCGACCGACTTCATCTGCGTCGTGAGGCGCGAATCGGCGGCGGGAAACTTCTCGAAGGCGAAGCGCGGGATCTTGGTGACGACATAGTCGATCGACGGCTCGAAGCTGGCCGGCGTGGCGCCACCGGTGATGTCGTTGCGAAGCTCATCGAGCGTGTAGCCGACGGCCAGCTTGGCGGCCACCTTGGCGATCGGAAAGCCCGTGGCCTTGGAGGCCAGCGCCGACGACCGCGACACCCGCGGGTTCATCTCGATCACGACCATCCGGCCATCTTTCGGGTTGACGGCGAACTGCACGTTCGAGCCACCCGTCTCGACGCCGATCTCGCGCAGGATCGCGATCGACGCGTTCCTCATCAGCTGGTATTCCTTGTCGCTCAGCGTCTGCGCCGGCGCCACCGTGATCGAGTCGCCGGTGTGGATTCCCATCGGGTCGAGGTTCT
>JBDTCA010000011.1:0-4055 GCA_039923815.1 Caldimonas sp.
CGTGTCACTCTGACGAGGAAGCCGCCGGCGAGAAGCGATCGACGGCGTCCGTGACGATGCCATCGATGCCGAGCTGCTCGAGTCGGATCGCCGCGGCCGGGTCATTGACCGTGTAGACGAGCGCGCGCAGGCCGGCGCCGTGAATGCGTGCCAGCACGTCGACGTCGATCAGTGTGTAGTTCGTGACGACGGCGGCGCAGCCGAGCGCGGCGGCTTCTTCGAGCCAGCCCGCGCGCAGCGTGTCGAGCAGCAAGGCCCGGGGCACAGTGGGCGCAGCGTCTCGCGCGCCTGCGAGCGAAGCGGGCTGGAACGAGCTGAGGAAGGGCGGCGGTTCGATGCCGCGCCACAGCCGGGTCACGGCTTCGGCGACGACGTGCCCGGTCTCGTGCTCGCGGCCTGGCGACGGCTTGATCTCGAGGTCGAGCGCGAAGGCATTGCGGATGCAGTAGCGCGCGACGCTCTCGAAGCTTGGCGGTGGTTCACCGGCAAAAGCGCGGCTGTGCCAGGCACCGGCGTCGAGCCGTGACAGCTCGTGCCAGCCCAGTGCCGCCGCCGGTCCATGGCCAGAGGTTGTTCGCTGCAGCGTGGAATCGTGCAGGAGGAAGGGAACACCGTCGGCGGAGAGCTTGACGTCGCACTCGAAGGCGCAATACCCGTGGCTGGCGCCGACACGAAACGCAGCCAGCGTGTTTTCGGGCGCCAGCTTGCCGGCGCCACGATGCGCGAACCAGCGCGGATAGGGCCAGGAACCTTGCATCACGCGCCTCGCGTCACGGACCGACGCGTACCGTCGTCTCGGCGTCGAACCAGTGCAGGCGGCCGGGCGTGGCCCGCAGGCTGACGACGTCGCCGATCTTCGGGTAAGGCAGGGTGGCGTCGAGGCGCACGGTGAAGAGCGAGTCGCCGAGCAGGCCGTAGACAAGACGCTCGGCTCCGAGCATCTCGAGCGCCTGGACGCGCAGCGACCAGCCGGGCGCGGCCGCGTCGGTGTCGAGCTCGATGTGTTCCGGCCGCACGCCGAGTACCAGCGCGCCAGTCCGGGGCGCCGCGGCGTCGAGCTGGAGCAGCTGACCGCCGGCCTGGAAGGCATTGCCGTTGGCCTGGCCGCTCACGAGGTTCATCGGCGGCGAGCCGATGAAGCCTGCCACGAAGGTCGTGCCCGGCCGGTGATAGACCTCGTCTGGCGTGCCGATCTGCTCGATGCGGCCGGCATTCATCACGATCATCCGTTCAGCCAGAGTCATCGCCTCGACCTGATCGTGGGTGACGAACAGCGAGGTCACGTGCAGCTCGTTGTGCAGCTTCTGGATCTCGAGCCGGGTTTGCGCGCGCAACTTGGCGTCGAGATTGGAGAGCGGCTCGTCGAACAGGAACACCGAGGGCTGACGCACGATCGCGCGGCCCATGGCAACGCGCTGGCGCTGGCCCCCCGAGAGCTCGCGCGGCTTTCTGTCGAGATAGGGGCCGAGTTCGAGGATCTTCGCGGCCTTGTCGACACGGGTCTTGATTTCGGCCAGCGGCACCTTGGCGATCTTCAGACCATAGGCCATGTTGTCGAACACGGACATGTGCGGATAGAGCGCGTAGTTCTGGAAGACCATGGCGATGTCGCGCTCCGACGGCTCGACGTCGTTGACGACGCGGCCCGAGATCGCGATCTCGCCGCCCGAGATCTCCTCGAGGCCCGCGACCATTCGCAGCAGCGTCGACTTGCCGCAGCCGGATGGTCCGACGATCACCACGAATTCGCCGTCGGCGATTTCGGCGCTGACCCCGTGGATGACGGGGTTCGCCTTCGGCCCGAAGCCGTAGCGCTTGACGACGTTGCGTATCGAGATGGCACCCATGTTCAGTTCTTCTTCTGTTCCTACTTTTCGGTATCCACGAGACCCTTGACGAACCACTTCTGCATCAGCATGACGACGAGCGCCGGCGGCAGCATGGCAAGGATGGCGGTGGCCATGACGAGGTTCCACTGCTGGGCCGAGTCGCCGCCGCTGATCATTCGCTTGATGCCGATGACCACCGGGTACATGTTCTCGTTGGTCGTGATCAGCAGCGGCCAGAGGTACTGGTTCCAGCCGTAGATGAACTGGATGACGAAGAGCGCCGCGATGCTGGTGGCCGAGAGGGGCACAAGCACGTCCTTGAAGAAGCGCATCGGCCCGGCGCCGTCCATGCGTGCGGCCTCGACGAGCTCGTCGGGCACCGTCATGAAGAACTGGCGAAACAGGAACGTGGCAGTCGCAGACGCGATCAGCGGAATGGTGAGGCCGGCATAGGTGTTGAGCATGCCGAGGTCGGAGACGACCTGGTAGGTGGGAAAGATGCGCACCTCGACCGGCAGCATCAGCGTGACGAAGATCGACCAGAACACGAGCTGCTTGAACGGAAATCGGAAGTAGACGATCGCGAACGCCGAGAGCAGCGAGATCGCGATCTTGCCGATCGAGATCACCAGCGCCGAGACCAGGCTCACCCACATCATGCGGGCGACGGGTGCGCCCGAGCCCGGGCCGCGCTCGCTGCCGGTCAGCGCGGCGGCGTAGTTGTGCAGGAACTGGTCACCCGGCAACAAGGGCATCGGCGCCTGCACGATGGCCTCGGCGGTATGCGTGGAGGCGACGAACGTCAGGTACACCGGGAAGGCGACGACGAGCACGCCGATCAGGAGGATGCCGTGCGACATCGCGGTAAGCCAGGGGCGGCGCTCGACCATCAGTGCGGCTCCATCAGTAGTTGACCTTTTTCTCGACGAAGCGGAACTGAATGACGGTGAGCGACACGACGATGACCATCAGCACCACCGACTGAGCCGCCGAGCCGCCGAGGTCGAGTGCCTTGAAGCCGTCGTAGTAGACCTTGTAGACCAGCACCGCGGTGTCCTTGCCCGGACCACCCTCGGTGGCCGCGTCGATGATGCCGAAGGTGTCGAAAAAGGCGTAGACGATGTTGATGACGAGCAGGAAGAACGTCACCGGGGAAAGCAGCGGAAACACGATGCTCCAGAAGCGCCGCCACGGCCCGGCGCCATCGATCGCCGCCGCCTCGATGAGCGATTTCGGTATCGAGGCCAGGCCGGCCAGGAAGAACAGGAAGTTGTAGGAGATCTGCTTCCAGATCGCCGCCATGACGATCAGCGCCATGGCGTCGTTCGAGTTGAGCAGGCTGTTCCAGCTGATGCCCGCGTGGTGCAGCGCGTACGAAACGACCCCGATGCTCGGCGCGAACATGAAGAGCCACAGCACGCCGGCCACTGCCGGTGCAACGGCGTACGGCCAGATGAGCAGCGTCTTGTACGCCAGCGCGCCGCGCACGATGCGGTCGGCGAAGATGGCCAGCATGAGCGAGATGAGGATGCCGCCCACCGCCACCAGCAGCGAAAAGATCGCGGTGGTCTTGAACGACTCGACGTAGCTCGGATCGGAAAAGACCCGCTGGAAGTTGGCGAGACCGACCCACTCGGTGCTCGTCCCGAACGCGTCCTGCTGCTGCAGCGACTGCAGGATCGCCTGCGCCGCTGGCCAGAAGAAGAACACGCCGATGACGAGCGCCTGCGGCCCGATCAGCAGCCAGGGCAGCCAGGCCGAGCGAAAGACGACCCGCTTTTCAGTAGCCACTGTGGCCTTCGTTGTGTTGCTCCTCCCCTCGCTGAGGGGAGGTCGGCTGGGAAACAGCCAGCAGGCGGTCCGGAAACGACAGCGACCGGAGCAGCAGCGGACGAGTCGTCAGGACTTGTTCGCTGCCTGGAAGCGCTCGAGCTGCTCGTTGCCGCGCTTGACGGCCCGATCGAGCGCAGTCTTGGCGTCGGTCTTGCCGGCCCACACCTGCTCGAGCTCCTCGTCGATGATGGTGCGGATCTGCAGGAAGTTGCCGAGTCGGATGCCGCGCGACTTGTCGGTCGTCTTCCTGATCATCTGATTCACCGCCACGTCGGCACCGGGGTTTTGCTTGTAGAAACCGCTTTGCTCGGTCAGCTTGAAGGCTGCGAGGGTGATCGGCAGGTAACCCGTGCGCTTGTGGCTGGCAGACTGCACTTCAGGGCTCGACAGGTA
>JBDTCA010000012.1:0-8777 GCA_039923815.1 Caldimonas sp.
GGGAGACGCCGCCGGGATCGAGTCAGTCGACGGGCGTCGGGCTGCCGCCGGGTTCGACGACCTCGTCGGTGACGACGTCGAAGCGGAGCAGGGTGCTCGGGCCGAAGCACATGGTGATCGGGACGTCGCCGGCGTCGCGACCACGCGCCATGACGATGCGACCGATGCGGCGGCGGTTATGGCGCGCATCGGCCGAATACCAACGGTCGCCGAGAAACACCTCGAACCAGGCGCTGAAATCCATGGGGCCCGACTCCGGCACGCCGATGTCGCCCAGATAACCCGTGGTGTAGCGGGCCGGAATGTTCATGCAGCGGCACAACGTGACCGCAAGGTGCGTGAAATCGCGACACACGCCCTCGCGCTCGCGATAGGCATCGAGTGCGGTGCGCGTGGGCCGTGCGGTCTTGTAATTGAAGCGGATGTGCTCGTTGACGAAAGTGGTGATGGCCTTGACCCGGGCCCATCCCGGCGCCGAGCTTCCGAACTGGTTCCACGCGAATGGCAACAGTTCGCTGTCGACCTCGCAATAGCGGCTCGGCAGCAGGAACTGCAAGGTCTGTGAAGGCAGTTCGGTGGGGTCGTGCTGGCGCGCTTCGCGGTTCTCGATGTCGAGCACACCCGGGTCCCGGATCACCGCTTCGCTGGTCAATCGCACATTTTCCATGCCGACCGGCACATTGACGCGGCCGCAGCGGTTGCCGAAGACATCGATGTATTCCTCGGGGACGAGGCCACCGCTGACCGTCAGCTTCTCGGGTGCCACCAGGTCGCCTTCCCGGGAAGGGTGCACGCGCAACAGATAGATCAGCGCCATCGGCGTGGCGACTGCGAGCTCGATGTCGAACCCGATCTTGATCAGCATCTTCAGCTCCATTGTTTCCGAACGACCCGAGCAAGGATCGCACACACGGACCGGGATCGCAGTCCGACTGCACGGGCGGGCCGTGTAGGAAACCCTCCCTCGGCCCGCTGTAGGCAGCGTCCGACGGTGCCGAGCGGGGTCGACCGGCTCTCGGTGGACGGCACGCTCGCTATCGTCTGCACCATGTCTTCGGAACGTCCCATGGCACCACTCGCGGCACGACTCGACCACTTCGTACGGTGGTTCGTGAACTCGTCTCCTGCCGCGATGATCGAGGCGCCGCGGGTGCACAGCCAGGACGATCCAGCGATCATGGGTGACGAGGCCTCCTTCCGCGTCCCCAATCGCATTGAGCGGTCGAGATCGTGAATCGTCACGCCATCGCCGTTCTGGGCGGGCTCTTCGCCGTCGCCATGCTGGTGATGTTCTATGCCGTCGTCGACGGCGGCGTGGAGCGGGCTGCGGCTCGCCACCTCGAACAGGAGTCCGCCGCGGCTTTGGCGACTCCTTCGCGGCCCATCGTTGCCGTGGCGCGCGGGCGTCGCTGAATTTCTCCAGGCACTTCGGAACGTGCGTGTTGCGACAGCGGTGGTCGCGATAATCGCGCCGCATGACGAGCGCGCATGATTTCCTCTTGGTGTTTCGATGAGTCGTGATGACCATTCCGTGGTCGTCTGCGAACAATGTGGGTTGCCCCACCGCTGGCTCCCGGTGAGCGACCGCGAGATCGCTCGCTGCTCACGTTGCGACGCAATCATCGGGCGCGGTCATCGGCTCTCGATCGGCAGCGTTCTGGCGCTGACCATCGCTGCGGCCGCAGCGTGGCTCGTTGCCGTCACCGCGCCGTTGATGACGATCGACTTCCGTGGCGGCGCCGAATCGGCAACGCTGCCGCAGGCCATCCTCTTCGCTTGGCGCGCCGGCCAGCCATTCGTCGCTTTCGTCGCAGCGCTCACGGCGTTGATCGCACCTGCGGCCTTCATCGGCCTGCGCCTCTACGTCCTCGCGCCGCTCGCCCTTGGCAGCCGTCCGGCAGGATTCGCGTGGTGCGTACGCCTGCTGCATCAGGCCGGCCGCTGGAACATGATCGAAGTCTTCACGGTCGGCGTGCTCCTCTCTCTCGTCCGCCTGGCTGGCCTGGCGGACGCCTCGCCCGGCCTCGGCTTGTTCGCCCTCGGCGCCGTGACCGTCCTGTTCGCCACCATCGAGTCGGCCGGCCTGAAGCATTTGTGGTGGCACGCCACGTGAGCGCCATTCGGGCCTCGGCTCTCCCCGCAGTGCTGCTCGGCTGTGAAAGCTGCGGGCTGGTGTGCGAAAGCGTCCTGGCCACCGATCCCCTTGATGGCATGAACCCTGCAGAAACACGATTGGAACGCTGCCCACGCTGTGGCCACGCCTTGCGGTTGCGCAAGCCGTTCGCGGTGCAACGCACATGGGCCTGCGTCGTCGCTGCCGCCGTGCTGTACGTGCCCGCCAATGCCTTGCCGATCATGGTGACCACCAACGCCTTGCAGCGCGAAGAGCACACGCTGCTCGGTGGCATCCACGAGCTCTGGGTCGACGGCTCGTGGGGGCTGTCGATCATCGTTTTCATCGCCAGCATTGCGGTGCCGGTGTTGAAGATCGGTGTCCTCGGACTGCTGGCCTGGACGGTGCGCTACGCACCGTCCTGGCGCCGACTGGAACGCGCCCGGCTGTACCGTCTGATCGAGGCGGTGGGCCACTGGTCGATGCTCGACGTGTATGTGGTCGTGCTGCTCGCAGCGACCGTTCGTTTCGGATCGCTCGCAAGCGTCGCCGCCGGGCCCGGGCTGCTTGCCTTCGCATCGGTCGTGGTCCTGACGCTGGCTGCGACATGGTCTTTCGATCCGAAACTGATCTGGCGCGACGACGACCACCGCATGTCGGCCGCGACGCTGGCCGCGACATGAGCGAAGAACTGCCGCCGCCCTCGTCGGTACAGCCTCCGGCGACCGTCGACGTCGCCGAGCTGCCGCGCCCTCGCGTCGTCGAAGCGCGCCGCTGGCACGTGTCGCTGGTCTGGCTGGTGCCGGCGGTTGCCATTGCCATCGCCGCATCGCTGCTGATCCGCACCGTGTTCCTCACCGGCCCGCGAATCGAGATCGAGTTCGCATCGGCCGACGGCGTCGAGGCTGGCAAGACCGACGTGCGCTACAAGGAGGTCGTCATCGGCAAGGTCACCTCGGTGTCGTTGCGCGACGATCGCAAGCGCGTCGTTGTCGGCGTGCAGCTCGACCGCTCGGCGGCTGGCTTCGCCGTGGAGGACACCTCGTTCTGGGTCGTCCGACCCCGCATCGGCACGGCCGGCGTCAGCGGCCTCGGCACGCTGCTCTCAGGCGCCTACATCGGCACCGACGCCGGGGTTTCCAGGAAAAGTCGAAGCGAATTCGTCGGACTCGAGGTGCCGCCTTTCGTCTTGCGCGGCGAGCCCGGAACCGTGTACGTGCTGCACTCCGATGACCTCGGCTCGCTCGATGTCGGCTCACCGGTCTTCCACCGTCGTGCCCGCGTCGGTCGGGTCGTCGGCTACACGCTCGATCCGGTCAGCGACGAGCTGTCGATCAAGATGTTCATCGAGGCGCCGTACAACCGGCTGGTGACGCCGCAGATGCACTTCTGGAACGCCAGCGGCATCGACCTGACGGTGAACGCCAGCGGCCTGACGCTCAACACGCAGACACTCGCCTCGGTGCTCGCCGGCGGCCTCGCTTTCGAGCTGCCGCCCGGTGTTCGAAATGGCCCGCCGGCGGCCGCGAACACCGTCTTCACCCTCTACGAGGACCGCCGCACCGCCATGGCGCCCCCTGATGGTCTGGCGGTGCCGGTCAAGATGGTCTTCGATTCCTCCGTGCGCGGTCTCGCCGAAGGTGCGGCCATCGATTTGCTCGGCATCGAGATCGGCCGGGTCCGCTCCGTTGCCCTGCAATACGACGGCGATCGCAAGCGTTTTCCCGTCGAAGTCATCGCCGATGTCTACCCGCTGCGACTCGGGAGCATCCGGACCGCGCTGCTGCGCGACACCAAGGGCGGTGACGACGCGGATGTCATCCGCCGCCTGATCGCCAACGGACTGCGTGCGCAGCTGCGCACCGGCAACCTGCTCACTGGCCAGCTTTATGTCGCCTTCGACTTCATTCCCGGTGCCACCACCAAGGTGGCCTCTGCGGAGACGCCGGGCGTCATCGCGATGCCGACAGCTCCCGGCACCCTAAGCGAGATCCAGCCTCAGATTGCGGCGATCGTGCAAAAGGTCAGCAAGATTCCTTTCGACGCCATCGGCCGGGACCTCCAGAGCACGCTTGCAGGCGCGAGCAAGGCGATCAGCCAGCTCACGCCGCAAGCGCAGAAGGCGCTTGCCGACGTGCAGCGCACGCTCGAGAAGGCCCAGGGCTCACTCGACAACCTCGACCGCAACGTGACCGATCCGAGTGCACCGGTACAACGCAATCTCGAAGCGACGCTGGCCGAGCTTCAGCGCGCCTCGCGCTCGCTCCGCGTCCTTTCCGACTACCTGCAGCAGCACCCGGAATCACTGCTTCGAGGCAAGCCGCCCGATCCGACGCTGCCGAAACGCTGAGAACGCCATGACACATACCCGGACACCGGTCCGAACACTCGGCGCTGCGTTGGCCACCGCGCTTGCGCTGGTGGCCGGATGCTCATCGGCGCCGCCGGTGCGCTATCACTCGCTCATGCCGGAAGCCACTCAGCAACGCGCCATGAGCGGTGGCAAGGCCGGCATCGCCGCGACGACCTCGGTCGTCCTGGAGCCCATCCGCCTCCCCGCCCAGGTCGATCGGCCGCAGTGGCTGGTGCGGCTGCCAGACGGCAGTCTGGCCCTGCTCGAGCAGGACAGATGGGCGAGCCCGCTCGGTGACGAGATGCGACAGGCTCTGCTCGAAACCCTGAGCGCCCGTTACGGAATTGCCGAGGCCCGGAACGCACCCGGCACGACGCCATTGCGAGTGGCGCTGGACGTGCGCCGCTTCGATTCCGTGCCCGGCCAGGAGGCTCTTATCGAAGGGTCGTGGACGATCGTCTCGGGCGAGGGCGGCAAATCATCGAAGCGATGCGAATGGTCCTATCGTGAACCCGCTGCACCTGGTTTGCAGCCGCTTGCTGCCGCTCATCGCCGTGCATGGGCCAAGCTGGGCGATGCCATCGGTGCAGGTCTCGTGCAAGCTTCGCGGCATGAGACCGTGGGGTGTGTCGCACCCCTCTGAGCTGACAGATCTCGGCAAGGCGCCGGGCGTGAAAAAGCCCGCGAGTCGACGACAGGCGGGCCGGAAGGGAAAGCTGGATCAGGGTCGAACGACGACGTTGTTCTTGACCATCTTCACACCCTTGACCTTCATGGCGATGCTCTCGGCCGTGGCCTTCTCGACCGAATTCTTCGCGAAGCCCGACAGCATCACGGTTCCGTTCAAGGTCTCGACCTTGATGGCCGCGGCGTCGACCGCCTTGTCTTCGACCATGCGCGCCTTGACCGACGTGGTGATGGCGGCATCGTCGACATAGGCACCCACGGTTTCCTGGCCGCGCGATACCGCGCAACCGGCGGTAAAGACGAGGGCCGACACGGCAGCGAGGGTAACGATACGTGTCTTGATGTGGTGAATATTCATGCTTGCTCCTTCAGGGTGGGTTTTGAATTCTCTAGTCGGCCAGCCAGTCGCTCAGCTCGTCGGCATGCTCCTGTTCCTGGCTGAGGATGGACTCGAGCATGCGACGCGTCGTCGAATCCTTGTCGCCAATCAGCTTGATCATCTGGCCATAGGCCTCGATGGCGACACGTTCCGCGATCAGATTGGCGCGGATCATGGCCTGAAGATCGCTCGACTCGTCATAGTCGGCGTGGCTGCGTTCGAGCAGCGTGTTCGGTGCGAAGTCGGGCTCGCCACCGAGCTGGACGATGCGCTCGGCCAGCAGATCGGCATGGGCTGTCTCCTCGTTCGCGTGGACAAGGAATTCCTCGGCGATCTTCGGTGAGGACACACCCTTGGCGGTGAAGTAGTGCCGCTTGTAGCGAAGCGTGCATACGATCTCCGTGGCGAGCGCGCCGTTGAGCAACCGGATGATGTCTTCACGCCAGGGTCCGTAGCTCGGCGTCACGGCACCCTTCTCGAGACTGCGCTTGGCCGCCTCGAGTGCCGATTCATCGAGCTCGAGCCTCGGCTCGGTTGTACCCGGGGCAGCGACGCTGCCGGTCATCTGACTGTCGTGAGCCATGTTGTCTCCTATTTTCCTGAAACGGCTTTGGCGCCGAGCAGCGCGAACAAAAGCACGGCAACGAAGAGGACGAGGAATACAACGAACAGGATCTTGGCGATCCCGGCGGCGCCGGCGGCGATCCCGGTGAAGCCGAACATTCCGGCAACGAGCGCGATGACCGCGAAGATGATGGCCCACTTGAACATGTCTGCCTCCTATGAACGGGGCCGGCTCCGACGGGAGCGGGACGACCTATGCAATGCCGTCACTCTAGGCAACGGCGCCGGGAAACCCCATCGGAACTCCCCCGTTAGTGATGTAGGACGGCGGCGTTAAGCCGTGGCGCTGCGTTCGAGGTGGAAGATCAGACAGTCGGCGGCCCCGAGTTCAGACCAGCGCACGCGCTCGCCCCGTCGAACCGCACGCGCGGATGGGGGCACCCTTTCTGCCCGTGCAAGGCTGCCGTCGCGCACGAACAGCACGCGAAGCGTCTTTGCGTCGCGACTCAGGGTCATCTCGGCTTCGTCCCAGTGCGAAGGCAGGCAGGGGACGAACTCGATCTCGTCGCCGTGCTGCCCGAGTCCGAACATCGACTCGATGGCGGCGCGATGCATCCACGCCGCCGAGCCCGTGTACCAACTCCAGCCGCCGCGGCCGATGTACGGCGGCGCGGAATAGACGTCGCCGGCCATCACATAGGGCTCGATCTCGTAGGCGGCGGCGCGTGTCGGATGGCGCGAACGATGCGCCGGGCTGAGATAGGTGAAGTAGCGATAGGCAGCGTCGCCGTCGCCGCGCGCGGCCTGCGCCATCAGGGCCCAGACACCGGCGTGGGAGTACTGGCCGCCGTTCTCCCTCACGCCAGGCGGGTAGGCCTGGATGTAGCCGGCGCTCGGCTCGGCGTCCTGCAGGGGTGGGTCCAGCAGCCTCAGCAGGCCGGCATCGGCATCGACGAGATGACGCTCCAGGGCCACCATGGCCTGATCGGCGTAGGGCTTGGGTGCAGCGTTCGACAGGACCGCCCAGGCCTGGGCGATGAGGTCGATCGAGGCTTCGGTATCGACCTTCGAGCCGAGCGGCGAACCGTCGTCGAAGAAAGCGCGGCGGTACCACTCGCCATCCCAGCCTTCGTCCTGCAGGGCCGCACGCCAACCACGGGCGGCGTCGCTCCAGCGGGCGACGCGGCCGACCTCGCCCCGATCGGTGGCCACCGGCACGAACTTGGCCACGACGTCGCACAGGAACCAGGCCAGCCACACCGACTCGCCGCGACCCTCGTGGCCGACGCGGTTCATGCCGTCGTTCCAGTCGCCAGTGCCCATCAAGGGCAGGCCGTGCGTGCCGACGCGCAGGCTGCGATCGATGGCGCGCGCGCAATGCTCGAAGACGGTGACCCGGGCCATGCTCACGGTCGGCGCGTAGTAGGCGTCTTCCGCGCCTTCAGGGATCTGCGCGCCTTCGAGGAAAGGCACCTGTTCGTCGAGCACGCCGGTGTCGCCGGTGGCCTCGACGTAATGCGAGCAGGCATAAGGCAGCCAGAGCAGGTCGTCGGAGAAATGGGTGCGCACGCCGGCGCCGGTGGGCGCGTGCCACCAGTGCTGGACATCGCCCTCCTCGAACTGGCGCGATGTCGACAGCAGGATCTGCTGGCGCAGCAGTGCCGGCGCCGTCCAGGCGAGGGCGAGCGAATCCTGCAACTGGTCGCGGTAGCCGTAGGCACCGCCGGCCTGATAGAAGCCGGCGCGCGCCCACAGCCTGCAGGCGATCGTCTGGTACAGCAGCCAGCGATTGACCATGGCGTCGAACAGCGGGTCGGGCGTGCGCACGACGGTGGCGCCGAGCAGTTCGTCCCATCGCGTGCGCACCCGTTGCAGTCGCCTCAGCGGCGGCACCCACGCGGCGGAACGGGCGAGGGCGCGAGCGGCGTCCGGACCGGCACCATAGCCGAGCAAGAAGGTGCGGTCGATGGATTCGCCGGCTCGCAGCTGGATGCGGGTGGCGAGGGCCGCGCACGGGTCGAGGCCGCTGCCGGCGGCGCGGCCGTAATCGTCGGGCACCACGGCGCGACCGCGCGCATCGAACGCTTCGCGGCGGTCGCAGGTCCAGTCGGCGAGAACCTCACTGTCGCCAGCGAGTGAGAAGAACGCCGTGCCGCCGCCAAAGCCGGCGGAGCGGTCGCGCTGGGTGCAGAAGAGCGTGGTGGCGACGCGCCTGTCGACGTCGCCGCTGTCGCCCGGAACGCCGCCGTGGTCAGAGGCCGCTGCCGGATGGCTGTCGCAGAAGGTGTGGGTGCTGCCGCGATCGCCGCGCTGCGCACCCATCACCCATTCAGCCAGGCCGATCAGTCGCAGCTGCAGGGTCCTGTGGCCGCGGTTGACGAGTCGAACGCGGACCTGCTTGACGGCGCTCTCGGCATCCACGCACCAGCTGACGTTGACGTCGAGCGCGCCGCGCCGGTGACTGACGACGCTGTAGCCCTGGCCGTGCGCGACACGGTATTCGCCCGTCGCCGCGCCGGCTTCCGACGGCGTCACGCTCCAGACTTCCATCGTCCTCGTGTCCTGGAGCAGGAACCACTCGCCGGCAGGGTCGGCCACAGGGTCGTTCGACCACGGCGTGAGCTGGTTGAGCCGGCTGTTGACCGCCCAGCTGTAGCCGCCCCCGGCCTCGCTGAGCTGGG
>JBDTCA010000013.1:0-6998 GCA_039923815.1 Caldimonas sp.
TGGAAGATGATGGCCGCCTCGCGCCAGCATCGCTCGATCGTGCTCGAAGCCGACGCTCGCCACCTCTACGCCGATGTCTGGACCTCCGCCGGTGTCGTCGTCGGCCTCGTGCTGGTCACGCTCACGGGTTGGCTCTGGCTCGACCCTGTGATCGCGATCGCCGTGGCTGCGAATATCGTGCGCGAAGGTGCCCGCGTCGTCTTCCTGTCGATCGACGGCCTTATGGACAAGGCGCTCGAGCCCGAGGTCCAGGTCCGCATCGACGTCACGCTGGCGCGCTTTTCCGACCACGACATCCGCTTCGACGACCGCGTGACGCGCCGCGCCGGCCGCCGGCGCTTTCTCGACATGCACATGCACGTGCCGTCGACCTGGACGCTGGGCCGCGCCGCCGCCCTGCGGGGCGAAGTCGAACAGGCGCTGATGAACGAGGTCGATGGCCTGCGCGCGTCGATCCAGCTATTGCCCTCGAACGTCGAGGCACAGTTCAATGCCGTCCGGAGCTGAAGCGAATCCCGGTGCCAGCAGTCCCGCTCGGGCGGCGTGGTCGCCAAGCCGACTCGACGACCGCAGAAGCGATCAACCGTGGGGCCGACGATCCTCGACGACCTTGCCGTCGTTCGGCAGCGAGGCCGGCGCGCACAGCACGACCTCCCCGCGCAGCTTGGTGATGTCGCGAATCGTCTTCGCCGCACGCTCGGCCAGACCTTCGGCGCGGCCCGGCACCTCGGCGTGCAACGTCATGCGGTCGCCGTCGATGCCGCCCTCGACGACGAGCCGGGTGCGGCCGAACTCGGGATGGCGACGCGCGATCTCGGCCACCTGCGACGGGTGCACGAACATGCCGCGCACCTTGGCCGACTGATCGGCGCGGCCGAGCCAGCCGCGGATGCGCTGGTTGGTACGACCGGTCGGGCAGGGCCCGGGCAGCACCGCCGAAAGATCGCCGGTGCCGAAGCGGATGAGTGGGTAGTCGGGGTTGAGCGTCGTCACCACGACTTCACCGACATCGCCGTCGGGCACCGTCTCACCGGTGCCGGGCCGCACGATCTCGACGATCACCCACTCGTCGACCACGAGTCCGTCGCGGGTCGCCGTTTCGTAGGCGACGAGTCCGAGATCGGCGGTGCCGTAGCTCTGGAAGGCCTCGACGCCGCGGCGGTGGAGCCAGTCGCGCAGCGTCGCTGGAAACGCTTCGCCGCCCACTGACGCTTTCGTCAGCGACGGCAGTCCGACGCCCGTCTCGTCGGCCTTGTCGAACAGCAACTTCAGGAAGCTCGGCGTGCCGACATAGGCGTCGGGGCGGAGATGGGCCATGGCCTGGACCTGCTGCTCCGTCTGGCCGATACCAGCGGGAAAGACGGTGCAGCCGAGCGCCTGAGCGCTGCTTTCCATCATCGAGCCGGCGGGGGTGAAGTGATAGCTGAAGCTGTTGTGGACGAGGTCGCCGGCGCGAAAGCCGGCCGCGAACAACGCGCGCGCCATGCGCCAGTAGTCGGGTCGAGCGCCTTCGGGTTCGTAGAGAGGCCCGGGCGAGGCGTACACCTTGAGAGCGCGTGCCGTGGCCGGCCTCGCTGCGCCCCAGCGCAATGCCGAGAAGCCGCCGAAGACATCGACGGCATCGGCGGCCCGCTGGCGCTCGAGCAGCTCGTGCTTGCGCACGACCGGCAGCGTCGCGAGCGCGCTGCGCGAGTCGATGTGTCGCGCATCGACGTCGACGAGCGCCTGCGCGAACGCCGGTGCACTCGCCTTGGCGTGGCCGATCTGCTGCGCCAGCGCCACCATCAGCGCCGCTTCGCGCTCGCCCGGAGCGCGGGTCTCGAGGGCGTCGTAGAAATCCGTCATGGCAGGTCGCCCGCCGCTCGACCGCGCATCATTCGTCGTCGAGCCGACTTGCCCGCAGCCTGGCGTCATCGACGAGCTTGCGCTGCTCGGCCGGCGTAGCCAGCGGATAGCGGTCGAAGCCGGAGCCGCCGGCCTTTTTCAGGTCGGCGTGCAGCATGCCGCCTTCGTCCTGGAAATGGATGAAGGCATCGCGGCGAGCCTGGAAGATGCCGGGCTGGGTTTCCTTCAGTCCCTCGATGTCACGGAGTTTGCGCAACAAGGGCAGCAGCGCTTGCAGTGCCAGGGCGTCGGCGCGGGCCATCGCAGCGGCGATCAGGCGAGCCAGCGCTTGCGGCGCTTGTAGCTCTTGACGTCGCGGTAGTTCTTGCGCTCGGCGCCTGTGGCGGCGCTGCCGGTGCCGAGATAGAACTCGCGAACGTCTTCGTTCTCACGCAGCATCGCCGCGGCGCCGTCCATGACGATTCGGCCGCTCTCGAGGATGTAGCCCGTGTCGGCGTAGCGCAGCGCCATGTGCGTGTTCTGCTCGGCCAGCAGGAAGGTCACGCCTTCTTTCTGGTTGAGGTCGCGCACGATCTCGAAGACCTCCTCGACGATCTGCGGCGCCAGCCCCATGGATGGCTCGTCGAGCAGCACCATGGTCGGGCTGGCCATCAGTGCCCGGCCGATGGCACACATCTGTTGCTCGCCGCCCGAGGTGTAGGCCGCCTGCGACGCGCGGCGCTCCTTCAGGCGTGGGAAGTAGCGGTAGACCTTCTCGAGCGTGGTGGCGATCGCGGCGGCCCCGTCTTTTCGCGTGTAGGCGCCGGCCAGCAGGTTCTCCTCGATGGTCAGATGCGCGAAACACCGACGGCCCTCCATCACCTGCACGACGCCCCGGTCGACCATCTGCGCCGTGGTCAGGCGCTCGATGCGCTCGCCACGCAGCTCGATCGAGCCCTTGGTCACGGCGCCGCGCTCGCCGGCCAGCAGGTTGCTGACGGCTCGCAGCGTCGTCGTCTTGCCGGCACCGTTACCGCCCATCAAGGCCACGATCTTCCCTTCGGGCACCTGCAGCGACACCCCCTTCAAGACGAGGATGACGTGGTTGTAGATGACCTCGATGCCATTGACATCGAGGAGTGCACCACTCACGTCTGGCAATCCGCCGAGGTGCGCCGGGTCAACTTCTTGTCCGACATGTACTTGTCGGCGGCAGCCTTCACCATCGGCTTGATGATCTGGTCGTCGGCCTGCATGAAGTCCGAGGTCATGCTCCACTTCGAGCCGTCCCAGGTCTGGATGCGTGCCCAGGTCGAGCCCATGTGGTCGGCGCACGACGTGGAAATCGGGCGCAACACGCCGGCGAAGCCAAGCGCGTCGAGCTTCTTCTGGTCGAGCGCCAGGTTCTCCAGGCCCCAGCGAACCTGCTCGCTCGTCATGACCTTGCCCTTGCCGTAGCGTTCCTGCGCCCGACGGACGGCCTCGACCCCCAGCATCTGGATCAGCACGCCACGGGTGTAGAGCACCGAGCCGACCTCGTCGCGCGGTCCGGTGCCCTGGCCCTTGTCGTGAACGTACTTGAGGATGTCCTGGATCACCTTCGGCTGCTGACCCGACGGGTTGAGCGCCAGCGCGTGGTATCCCTTGGCGCCTTCACCCACGTCCTTGACATCCGGTTCCGCGCCAGCCCACCACACGCCATACATCTTGTCGCGCGGGTAGCCGGTGGCCTGCGCTTCCTTCAGCGCGGTGGAATTCATGATGCCCCAGCCCCAGAGCACGACGTAGTCGGGACGGCTCTGGCGCACCTGCAGCCACGCCGCCTTTTGTTCGACGCCGGGCGCGGTGACGGGGATCAGCTGCAGCTCGAAACCGTTCAGCTTGGCACGCTCCTGCAGCAGCGGAATCGGCTCCTTGCCGAATGGCGAGTCGTGGTAGACGAGGGCGATCTTCTTGCCTTTGAGCGAGCCGTCTTTCTTGAGCAGGTACTGGATGATGATGTCGGCACCGGTCCAGTAGCTGCCCATGATCGGGAAGTTCCAGGCGAACGCCATCCCGTCCTGAGCAGCAGACAGGCCGTAGCCGACGGTCAGCAGCGGGATCTTGTCGATCGGCGCCTTGTCGGTCAGCGCGAACGTGATGCCGGTCGATTGCGGCTCGAACATCGCGACTCCGGGCTTGGTCTTCAGGCGCTCGTAGCACTCGACGCCGCGGTCGGTCGCGTAGCCGGTCTCGCACTCTTCCCAGGTCAGCTTGACGCCGTTGACGCCGCCGTCACGGGCGTTGACCATCTTCAGGTAGTCCTGCTTGCCGTTCGCCCATGGCGTGCCGTTGGGCGCGTAGGCACCGGTGCGGTACACCAGCAGCGGGAAGAACTGCTCCTTGGCCTGGGCCAGCGCCGAAGGCGACGCGGCGAGCCCGGCCGCAGTGAGTGCGGCGGCGAGAAAGATGCGTTCGAAGGTCTTACGGATCATGGTTGTCTCCACTGGTGAAAAGGGCACGCGCCGGGGCGTGAATGGGATGACGCCAGTTCAGCGCCAAACACGTTGTCTTTCAATTGGTATTTGTCTGGCCGCGGGTGATCGAGCGCGACGAAAGCATCAGTGCGGAAAGGGCCATAGACGAAGCTTTTCCTTGCCCGTCGACCAAAGGCGGGCCAGACCGTGCGGCTCGACGATGAGGAAGACGACGATGAGCGATCCGAAGATGATGAATTCGAGGTGGGAGGACAGGGTGACCGGCATCGTCAGGCCGAACCAGCGCGGCAGCGCGCTCAACGCGAGCGGCAGCAGCACGATGAAGGCGGCGCCGAAGAAGCTTCCCATGATCGATCCGAGGCCACCGATGATCACCATGAACAGCAACTGGAACGAGCGATCGATCGAGAACGCCGCAGGCTCCCAGGTGCCCAGGTAGACGAAGCCCCAGAGCGCACCTGCCACGCCGACGATGAACGAGCTGACGGCGAAGGCGGACAGCTTGGCGTAGACCGGGCGGATGCCGATCACCGCAGCGGCGACGTCCATGTCGCGGATGGCCATCCACTGGCGGCCGATGTGGCCGCGCACGAGGTTCTTGGCGAGCAGAGAGAACAGCACGACGAAGGCGAGGCAGAAAAGGTACTTGCGCGCCGGCGACTCGAGGGACAGACCGAACAGCGACAGATCGGAGACGCTCACGGAGCCGGAACTGGAGTCGTTCGTGAGGTAGGGGATGCGCAGGAACGCCCAGTCGAGAAAAAACTGCGCGGCGAGCGTGGCCACGGCGAGATACAGGCCCTTGATCCGCAGCGAGGGAATTCCGAAGAGCACGCCCACCACCGTCGCCATGCAGCCGCCGAGCAGGATCGCCACGATCAGCGGCAGGCCGTCGATGCGGACCATGAAGTTGTAGGCCGCGTAGGCGCCTACGGCCATGAAGGCACCGGTGCCGAGCGAGATCTGTCCGCAGTAGCCGACGAGGATGTTCAGGCCCAGCGCGGCCAGCGAAAGGATCAGGAACGGAATCAGGATCGCCTGGAAGAAATACTCGTCGGCCAGCAGCGGCACGGCGACGAACACGAGCAACAGCAACAGCCCGATCGCGGCCCGGTCCTGCAGGATCGGGAAGATCTGCTGGTCGGCGCGATAACTCGTCTTGAATTGCCCGTTCTCCCGGTAAAGCATGGTCAGCGGGCCTCAGACACGGTCGATGATCTTCTCGCCGAACAGACCTTGCGGCCTGACGAGAAGAAAGAGGAGCGCAAGCACGTACGCAAACCAGATCTCGATGCCACCGCCGAGATAAGGGCCGAGATAGATCTCGGACAGTTTTTCACCGACGCCGATGAGCAGGCCGCCGATGATGGCGCCGGGGATCGACGTCAGGCCACCGAGGATGACCACGGGCAACGCCTTGAGGGCCACCAGCGAGAGTGAGAACTGGACGCCGAGCTTGGAGCCCCAGATGATCCCGGCCACCAGGGCGACGACGCCCGCCACCGACCAGACGATGACCCAGATGCGGTCGAGCGGGATGCCGATCGACTGCGCCGCCTGGTGGTCGTCGGCGACGGCGCGCAAGGCCCGACCGGTTGCCGTTTTCTGGAAGAAGATCGCCAGCACGGCAACGAGCACGGCCGCGATCAAGGCGGCGGCGAGGTCTTCCTGGTTGACGAGGATGCCGCCGGGAAACGACTTCTCGAAAAGGAAGATCGGGTCTTTCGGCAGGCCGACGTCGATCTTGTAGATGTTGTTGCCGAATATCGACTGACCGAAGCCTTCGAGGCAGTAGGTGATGCCGATCGTCGCCATCAGCAGCGTGATGCCATCCTGGTTGACGAGCCGGCCGAGCACCAGCTTCTGGATCAGCCAGGCCAGCGCGATCATCACCAGCGTCGCGCCGATGAAGGCGAGCACGTTCGTCGCCCACTTGCTGTCGAGTCCGGTGAGCTGCGGGATCCATTCCGAGAAGCGCGCCATCGCCAGCGCCGCGAACAGCACCATCGCGCCCTGCGCGAAGTTGAACACGCCCGAGGCCTTGTAGATCAGCACGAAGCCGAGCGCGATCAGTGAATAGAGCATGCCGACCATCAGGCCGCCGAGCAGGGTTTCGAGAAACGGTCCCATCGTGGCCCGCTAGTGGACGGTGCCGAGGTAGGCGCTGATGACATCGTCGTTGGCGCGCACCTCGTCGGGCGTGCCATCGCCGATCTTCCTGCCGTAGTCGAGCACCACGACGCGGTCGGAGATGTCCATGACCACGCCCATGTCGTGCTCGATGAGCACGATCGTGGTGCCGAACTCGTCGTTGACGTCGAGGATGAAGCGGCTCATGTCCTGCTTCTCTTCGACGTTCATGCCCGCCATCGGCTCGTCGAGCAGCAGTACCTGCGGCTCCATCGCCAGGGCGCGGCCCAGGTCGACGCGCTTTTGCAAGCCGTAGGGCAGTTTGCCCACCGCCGTCTTGCGATACGCCTGGATCTCGAGGAAGTCGATGATGCGTTCGACGACTTGCCGCTGCGCCGTCTCTTCGCGTTCGGCCGCGCCCCAGCGGATCGCCTGCTGGAAGATGTTCGACTTCATCTTCAGGTTGCGGCCGGTCATGATGTTGTCGAGCACGCTCATGCCCTTGAACAACGCCAGGTTCTGAAACGTGCGCCCAATGCCCATCTCGGCCACCTGGCGCGAGTTCAT
>JBDTCA010000014.1:0-5072 GCA_039923815.1 Caldimonas sp.
TGGAACGGCGGCACGCCCTCCTCGACGTGACGCATGATGTTCTCGAGCATCACGATGGCGTCGTCGACGACCAGGCCGACGGCGAGCGTCAGGCCGAGCAGCGAGATGTTGTCGATCGTGTAGCCCAGCGCCCAGAGCATCGACACGGCACCGATCAGCGAGACCGGCAGCGACAAGGTCGGAATCAGCGTTGCGACGAAGCGGCGCAGGAACAGGAAGATGACCAGCACGACCAGCCCGATCGTGCCGAGCATCGTCAGCGTGACGTCGTGCAGGGCGGCGCGGATCGAGACCGACCGGTCGTTGACGAGATTGATCCGCACCGACTGCGGCAGCTGCGACTGGAAGCCCGCCAGCGAGGCGCGCACCGCGTCGACCACCTGCACGGTGTTGGCGTCGGACTGGCGCAGCACCGCCAGCGAGATCGAGGTCTCGCCGTTGAAGGTGGCAGCCGTCTTCACCGTCTCGAAGCTGTCCACGACCTGCGCCACTTCGCGCAGGCGCACCGGGTTGCCGTTGCGGTTGCTGACGATGAGTTCGGCGAACTCGGCAGCGCTGCGCAGCTGTCGGTTGGCCTGCAGCGTCAGCGTCTGGGCCGGGCCCTCGAGCGTGCCGACCAGCGTGTTGGCGTTGGCAGCGCGCAGCGCGCTGGTCAGCTCGTCGAGGCTGATGTTGCGAGCCGCCAGCGCCTCGGGCTGAACCCGCACGCGCACCGCGAAGCGCTTCTGGCCGTAGATGTTGACCTGCGCGACGCCGGGCAGCGTCGACAGCGTCGGCGAGATCAGGTGCTCGGCGAAATCGTTGAGGTCCGACAGGCTGAGCGATGGCGAGGTCATCGCGAGGAACAGCACCGGCGAGTCGGCCGGGTTGACCTTGCGATACGCCGGCGGCACCGTCATGTCCTGGGGCAACTGGCGCTGGGCGCGCAGCAGGGCGGCCTGGACATCGACCGCAGCAGCATCGATGTTGCGGTCCTGGTCGAACTCGAGCGTCACCGAGGTCGAGCCGAGCGTGTTCGTCGAGCTGATGACGCTCAGGCCGGGGATCGTCTGGAACTGCTTTTCCAGCGGCAGCGCCACCGACGTCGCCATCGTCTCGGGACTGGCGCCGGGAAGCTGCGCGTAGACGTTGATGACCGGCGTGTTGTAGCTGGGCAGCGCCGCCACCGGGATCTTGCTGTAAGCGACGGCACCGGCGACGACGATGGCGACGTTGAGCAGCACCGTCAGCACCGGACGGCGGATGAACAGCTCGGACAGGTTCAAGGCGTCGCGCTCGAGGCAGACGCGAACGCGCCGGCATTCGGGGCAGCTGCTCCAGAGGCCGCACCCGACGCCGCACCGCCGCGCCGGCCCCGCGCCCCGACGCCGTCACCGCTCGGCCGCTCGATCACGCCCGCGCCGGGGCGCAGGTTCTGGCGACCGTCGATGACGATGCGTTCGCCGGCTTCGATACCTGTCACCGCGGCCTCTTCACCGCTCGCATAGACGACCTCGACGCGCCGGGGCTGCACCTTGTTGCCGGCATCGACGACGTAGACGATCTGGCCACGCGGGCTCTGGATGATGGCCGCCTGCGGGATGACGCTGACGGCCTTCAGCGTCCGCACCGCGAGTCGCACGGTCACGAAGGCACCTGGCCAGAGCCGCTCGTCCTTGTTGGCGAACTCGGCCTTGACGCGAACCGTGCCCGAGCCGGCGTCGACAGCGTTGTCCACGAACCGCAGCCGACCCTCGACCCGGCCGGCGCCCTCGGGCAGCACGGCGGCGACCTTGCCGCCACCGCTGCGCAGGGTGGCAAGCGCGTCGCCGAGGTTGCGCTGCGGCAGGTTGAAGGCCACCGCGATCGGGTCGAGCTGGGTGATGGTGACGAGGGCGGCGCCGCCGGGTTGCACCGTGCTGCCGGCAAAGACGTTGATGGCGCCGGCGCGGCCGGCCGCGGGCGCGACGATGCGGCTGTACGAGAGTCCGACCTGAGCCGCCTCGATGGCGGCGCGATCGGAGGCGACGACGGCGCGCTGCGACTCCACCAGCGTCTGCGTCGTGTCGACGGCGCCCTGCGAGATGAAATTCTGGGCGAAAAGGTCGCGGCTGCGTTGCAGCTGGCGGTTGGCGTCGGCCAGCGCTGCGAGGTCCTTGGCGAGCTGCGCCTTCGCCTTCGTGATGTTGACCTCGTCGTTGCGGGCGTCGAGCGTGAACAGCGGCTGGCCCGCGGTCACGAACTGGCCTTCCCTGATGTGCACACGGGTGATGACGCTCGCCACCTGCGGCCGGATGTCGACGCTGTTCAGCGCCGCGACGGTCCCGGTGGCGTCGAGCATGACGTCGACGTCGCGTTTCTGCACCAGGACCGTGGTCACGCTGACCGGAGGCGCGCTCGCCGCGCCGCCTGCTCCCGAGGCCGATGCGGCGGCGGCGGCGCGGCTTTCAGGACCCGTGCCGCGCAGGAGCGCGTACCCGGCTCCGGCCGCCACGATCACGGCGACGGCGATGGCGCCGAGGAGCGTTTTTTTCATGCGCCCGGATTGTGATGCTTCACCGACAACCTCGATCGCCGTGCGTCACTCGGAGGCCCGTTCGGCGGCCTTCGTTGGCCGCCTGGGCGCGAGGGCATCGGCTCGGAGGCCCTCCGCCGCGCAGGAGATCTGCGCGCGCTCAGGCGCGGCCGGTGGAGCCGAAGCCGCCGCTGCCGCGGGTGCTGGCGTCGAACGATTCGACGAGCCGGAAGCTCGCCTGCACGATCGGCACCACGACGAGCTGGGCGATGCGCTCGAACGGCTCGATCGTGAACGCGGTGTTGCTGCGATTCCAGCAGCTCACCATCAGCGGCCCCTGGTAATCGGAGTCGATCAGGCCGACGCCATTGCCCAGCACGATGCCGTGCTTGTGGCCGAGACCCGAACGCGGCAGGATCATGGCGGCGAGGCCGGGGTCGGCGATGTGGATCGCCAGGCCGGTTGCGATCAGCTGCGCCTGACCCGGCTCGAGCATCACCGCGGCGTCGATGCAGTCGCGCAGGTCGAGCCCGGCGCTGCCCGGCGTCGCGTAGGCCGGCATGCGGGCGGCCATGCGCTCGTCGAGGATGCGGATATCGACGACGGTCATGGCCGGTCGGCGCTGCGAGCGGGGATGCGAGCGGCGATCTCGGCAACGAGCTGGCGCGCCAGCGCGAGCTTGCCGGCACGTGGCAGCTCGCGCTCGCCGGCGGCGTCGACGAGCGTGAGCGCGTTGTCGTCACGGCCGAACGTCGCCGGGCCGAGGTTGCCGACGACGAGCGCCACCTTCTTGCGCACCAGCTTCTCGCGCGCATGGGCGATCACATCGCGGCTCTCGGCCGCGAAACCGACGCAGAACGGCGGTGCCGGCAAGGCGGCCACGGCGGCCAGGATGTCGGGGTTCTCGACCATCGAGAACGACGGCGCCGCGCTGCCCGGCGCCTTCTTGATCTTGTCTGCGGCCTCGGTGTCGACGCGCCAGTCGGCCACCGCGGCCGTGGCCACGAAAACGTCCTGCCCGGCCACAGCGGCCATCGTCGCGGCGTGCATCTCGCGCGCGCTGCCGACGTCGATGCGCCGCACGTGGCGCGGTGTCGCCAGCGCCACCGGTCCGGCGATCAGGGTGACATCGGCGCCGGCCTCCGCGGCCGCGCCGGCGATCGCGAAACCCATCTTGCCGCTCGACCGGTTGGTCAGGCCGCGCACGGGATCGATCGGCTCGAAGGTGGGCCCGGCAGTGACAAGCACGCGCCGGCCGGCAAGCGTCTTCGGCTGGAAGAACGCGATCACGTCGGCCAGCAGCTCGGCGGGTTCGAGCATGCGACCGTCGCCGGTCTCGCCGCAGGCCTGGTCGCCGCTGCCGGGGCCGAGCACGGTGGTGCCGTCGGCGGCGAGCTGGGCGAAGTTGCGGACGGTTGCCGGATGCGCCCACATCTCCCGGTTCATGGCCGGCGCCACCAGCAGCGGGCAACGCCCGATCGGCCGCGCCAGGCACATCAGCGAAAGCAGGTCATCGGCCCGTCCGTGCAGCAGCTTGGCCACGAAGTCGGCGCTGGCCGGCGCCACGAGCACCGCATCTGCGTCGCGGGTGAGGTTGATGTGGGCCATGTTGTTGGCCTCGCGCCCGTCCCACTGGCTGGTGTAGACGACCCGGTTCGAGAGCGCCTGCAGCGTCACTGCGGTGATGAAGTGCTCGGCCGCTTCGGTCATCACGACCTGCACGGTGGCACCGGCCTTGACGAGCTCGCGCACGAGCTCGGCGGCCTTGTAGCAGGCGATGCCACCGCTCAGGCCGAGCACGATGTGGCGGCCGGCGAGGTCCGCAGAAGATGCGTCGAGGCTGCCTTCGATGGCCGTCATGGTCAGGTGCTCCTGCGTGGTGCCGAGATCATCGGGTCGAGCAACGCTTGAGCGTCGACGCCGTCCCAGTCGAGCTCGCCCAGCACCGTGTGCACCGGGCGGCCGTCGCGACCGATCAGGACCGTGCTCGGAAACACGCGTGGCGTCCACGTCATGGCCGCGTCGCCATCCAGATCGAGCAGGACCGGCACCTTGAACGAATGCCGCTCGAGGTAGCGGCGGACCACCTCCGGAGTCTCGCGGTAGTTGACCGCCGCGACCACGACGCCATCCTTCTGACGCCGCGCCGCCATCGCCTCGAGCGAGGGCATCTCGAGACGACACGGCTCGCACCACGTCGCCCAGAAGTTGAGGACCACGACGCGGCCGCCCAGGGCGGCGAGGTTCCAGCGCGCGCCGTCGAGATCGACGAGATCGAACGCGGGCACGGGCTTTGCCGCCGGCCAGGACCTGACGACGTGCGCGGCCCGCGCCACCCCAGGCCATCCCGCCATCACGCACAACGCGGCCGCGCCGAGACCCAGCGTTCGCCGACGCGTCGTCGCCAGTTCCGGCTGTCGTTCATCGATGCGCATGGCCATCATTCTGGGTGAAGCCGCGGTAAGGTGCGCCTTGCCGGGTCGACCCGCCTGACGACAGTGAGACTCCCGATGCCCGAGACCCGATCGCCACGCTTCATCCAGACCTGGCTCGCCGACCTGCCGGCCGAGCGCGCAGC
>JBDTCA010000015.1:0-5014 GCA_039923815.1 Caldimonas sp.
TGCCTGCGCAGCCGTCACTACGTCAACGTCGTGGTGGCCGGCAAGCACCCGGCGCCGCAATGGCTGACGATGGACCAGGCCGTCAAGCACTGCACGAAAGGCATCGGCATCTGGGAGTGGGCGAGCAACGACGGCGACGAAGCGCCCGACGTCGTCATGGCCTGCTGCGGCGACGTGCCCACGCTCGAGACCCTGGCCGCCGTGTCGATCCTGCGCGAGCACCTGCCGGCGCTGAAGATCCGCGTCGTCAACGTCGTCGACCTGATGCGCCTGCAGCCATCGACCGAGCATCCGCACGGCCTCGACGATTCCGATTTCGACGCGCTGTTCACGACCGACAAGCCCGTCATCTTCGCCTTCCACGGCTACCCGTGGCTGATCCACCGGCTGACCTACCGCCGCCGCAACCACCACAACCTGCACGTGCGCGGCTACAAGGAGGAGGGCACGATCACGACGCCCTTCGACATGACGGTGCTGAACGACCTGGATCGCTTCCACCTCGTGATGGACACCGTCGACCGCCTGCCGCAGACCGGTGACAAAGGCCTGGCGCTGAAGCGGCGGCTCGCGGAAAAGCTGGTCGAGCACCGGCAATACATCGACCTCAACGGGCAGGACATGCCGGAGATCCGCAACTGGCGTTGGGATGTGCCGACATGACGGCACCCATGAGCCGCTCGACGCATGTGTCGCACCGTACAGACCCGTCGCGGTCAGCGACTTAGCGTCGCCCCTGCACTGCCTTCGGCAGAAGGCGGCTCTTAGAATTCAACTGAGGAATTGGCATGGCGCACACCACACACAGCGGACGCATCACGCGGCCGGTTCACTACTTCGGCGCGGGCGGTGACGACGCCGTGATCCCTCTCGGGCCGTGCCTGGTCGAGCAACTCGACGGCCGTTCGGTCGATATCTTCTGGGGCGAGAGCGGCGGCGAGACGGCTGCGTTGAGTTTCGAAGCCCTCGAAGCGGCGGAGAGCGATGGCAGCCTTGTCGTCCTGGACTGACTTGTTTCCCGCCGGAGCGGCACGGGGCGGCAGCCACGCGTGGCGCGGATGACGCGCTCACGTCACCACGCGGAGCGTCACCGCACCGCGCGCATCGGCTGGCTGCGTGCGGCCGTCCTCGGCGCCAACGACGGCATCGTCTCCACGGCCAGCCTGATCGCCGGCGTGGCGGCGGCGCACGTGAGCCACAGCGTCGTCCTGACCACGGGCCTGGCGGGCCTCGTGGCAGGCGCCATGTCGATGGCCGCCGGCGAGTACGTCTCGGTGCATTCACAGGCCGATACCGAGGCCGCCGATCTGGCGCGCGAGCGAGGCGAACTGGCCGAGGATCCGAGCGGCGAGGAACGCGAACTGAAGGCGATCTACGTCGACCGTGGCATCGAACCCGCGCTTGCGCAGCAGGTCGCCGAGCAGTTGATGCGCCACGACGCCCTCGCGGCCCACGCGCGCGACGAGCTCGGCATCTCGGCGAGCCTGCAAGCCAGGCCTGTCCAGGCGGCGGTCGCTTCGGCCGCCAGCTTCGCGGTGGGTGCCGCGTTGCCTCTGGCCGTCGCGGTCTGGGCGCCGCCCGACTCGCTCCTGCCGTGGGTGACGGCGATGTCGCTCGTCTTCCTGGCCGTGCTCGGCGCGACCGCAGCGAAGGCGGGCGGCGCCAGCCTCTTGAAGGGCGCGTGGCGCGTCTCGTTCTGGGGTGCGCTGGCCATCGGCATCACCGCAGGCGTCGGTGCGTTGTTCGGCACCGCCGCATGACCGTGCTCCCGGACTTCGACCACACTGAAGAGATGACCAACACCACCGCTCGCTACGACCCACGAACCATCGTCCTGCACTGGCTCACGGCCGCGCTGGTCGTCTGCCTCTGGCTTCTGGGCCAGACGATCGACTGGTTTCCCAAGGGCGAGTGGCGTGTGGCGGCCCGCAGCACGCACATCACCCTCGGCGTGCTGCTCGCCGGGGTGCTGACAGTGCGAATCTGGTGGCGGTCCGGGAATGCGTCGGTGCACCTCGACCCGGCCAGCGCGGCCTGGCTGGACAGGCTCGCCTCATGGGCTCACAAGCTGCTTTACCTCTTGCTCGTCGCCACCGTCTCGCTCGGTGTCGCCAACGCCTGGATCCGCGGCGACGACATCTTCGGACTTTTCAGGATTCCGGCCTTCGACCCCGGCAACAAGGCCCTGCGCGAGACGGTGGAAGAGTGGCACGGCCTGGCGGCCAACACCCTGCTGATCGTCGCCATGCTCCACGCCACTGCGGCGTTGGTGCACCACTTCATCCTCAAGGACGAGGTTCTCCGGCGGATGCTGCCGCGCGGTTAGTGGCTTCGAGGTGCATGCGGCAGAACGCGATGCGCGCGCTTGTGCATCCCCTGCACCCGACGGCGCTGGCCATCGCCACGCAGGACAGGTCGCGTCTGTCTGTTCGGTAGCGCACACTCAGGGGGAAAAGAAAGCGACAAAGAAGGCTGACCCCCCCCCCGTGGCCCGCCGTGACGGAGTAGATTCCCTCGTTCGGTACCGCACGTGGCGGTTCACCTGCTCGGCGACGGCAGCGGCCGTGGATTGCACAGGTCACGAAGCTCCGAATGCCCCGATCGAAACCCGACCCGAAACGAAACGAGCTGCTGGCGGCGCTGCCACCCGGCGAGTGGGAGCGCTGGCAGCCGCAACTCGAGCTCGTGGATCTGGAACTGGGCGACGTGATCTACGAGTCCGGCGGTGTCGTCAGCCACGTCTACTTTCCGACCACGGCGATCGTGTCGCTCCTTTACGTGATGGAAGACGGCGCCTCGGCCGAGATCGCCGTCGTCGGTTTCGAAGGGCTCGTCGGCATTTCCCTTTTCATGGGCAGCGTGTCGACGCCCAACCGCGCCGTGGTGCAAAGCGCGGGCAAGGCCTTTCGCCTGAAGCCGAGCGTTCTCCACGAAGAGTTCAAGCTCGCTCCGGTGATGCATCTGCTGCTTCGTTACACAGCCGCGCTCATGACCCAGATGGCACAGACCGCGGTCTGCAATCGCCACCATTCGCTCGACCAGCAACTGTGCCGCTGGCTGCTGCTGAGCCTGGATCGGCTTCAGGGCCAGGAACTGGTGATGACGCAGGAGCTCATCGCCAACATGCTCGGCGTGCGCCGCGAAGGCGTGACCGAGGGCGCCCTCAAGCTGCAGAAGGCGAACCTGATCTCGTATGCGCGCGGCCACATCACCGTGCTGGACCGGCCGGGCCGCGAGAAGCGCAGCTGCGAGTGCTACGCCGTGGTGAAGAAAGAGTACGACCGCCTGCTGCCGCCGCGACAAGCGACCTGACGAGCCGGGCCGGCGGGCCCCGCTGCGCACCCGTCGTCCTCGAATCTCGCCTGCCGACGTTCTGCGCGCCGACCGAGTGCTGACTGGTGTCCGACGTCGACGACGAGGTCCACGGGATTGGTGCGCTGGCAGACAGACGGCGGCACGCTTCGCAGCGATGCTCTGCCACCGCATGCCGACTCCCGCTGCCGCCACCATCACCCAGCAGGCGCCGGGCGAGTGGAGACTCGCGGGCAGTTGGACCGTGGCCGGCCTGGGGCCCGTTGCGCACGCATTGAAAGCTGCGCATGGCAGCGGTGGGATCGTGCTCGACGGCTCCGGCCTGCAGGCCGTGGACAGCGCTGGCGCATGGATGCTCAGGCGCTGGCTCGGCGGCGACGGCGCCACGGTCGAGCTTCGCGGTTGGCCTCCTCGGTGGCAGACGCTGATGGAACTGGTGATGCAGACGGCGGCACAGGGCATCGCGCCCGTGCCCGAAGTGTCGACGCTCCAGGCCGTGGGTCAAGCCGCAGAAGGCGTCATGCACCAGTCGCTGGCGTTGCTTGGCTTCGTGGGCGAAACAGCGATGAAGGCGCTGCCGCTGCTGGCCCGGCCGCAACGCATACGCTGGCGCACCGTGCTGCGCAATATCCAGGTCGGCGGTTTCGACGCATTGCCGATCATCGGGCTGACGTCGTTCCTGCTCGGTGTCGTCGTCGCCTATCAGGGCGCGGACCAGCTCAGGCACTACGGCGCCAACATCTTCGTCGTCGATCTCGTCGGCTACGCCATGCTGCGCGAGTTCGCGCCACTCATCAGCGCCATCATCATCGCGGGGCGCTCGGGTTCGGCCTATGCCGCCGAGATCGGCACCATGGTCGTCACCGAGGAGGTCGATGCGATGCGCACCATCGACATCGAGCCGATCGAGCTGCTCGTGCTGCCGAAGATCCTCGCCCTGACCGTGGCCCTGCCGTTGCTGACGCTGTTCGCCGACATGGCCGGTGTGTTCGGCGGCATGGTCATGGCGCGCTCGCAGCTCGACATCGGCTTTCGCGAATTCGGCAGTCGTTTCAGCCAGGAAATGCAGGGCGCAACGCTGCTCATCGGCATCGGCAAGTCGGTCGTGTTCGCGTTCATCATCGCGCTCATCGGCTGCTTCCAGGGCTTCCGAACCCGCGGCAGCGCCGACAGCGTGGGCCGGCAGACGACGCAGGCGGTGGTGCAGTCGATCTTCCTCGTGATCGTGGCCGACGCGTTGTTCTCGGTCGTCTTCAGCCTCCTGGATCTGTGACGTGACCACCGCCGCCAGCGCGACTGTCGCCGAAGGCCCGGACCTCGTGATCGAGATGAAGAAGGTCTGCACGCGTTTCGGCAGCCACGCGGTGCATACCGACCTCGACCTCGACGTGCGCAGGGGCGAGATCCTGGCCATCGCCGGCGGCAGCGGCTCGGGCAAGTCGGTCTTGCTGCGCGAGATGATCCTGCTGCAGCGACCCAGCTCCGGAACGATCCGCCTGTTCGGCCAGGACATCGCCGCGCTCACCCGTGCCGAGGCGCACGGGCTGCGCCAGCGCTGGGGCGTGATGTTCCAGCACGGCGGCCTGTTCAGCTCGCTCAACGTGCGCGAGAACGTCGGCCTGCCGCTGCGCGAGCACAGCAGCCTCGACGACGCGCTGATCGACGACATCGCCGAATGGAAGCTCTCGCAGACGGGCCTGCC
>JBDTCA010000016.1:0-6181 GCA_039923815.1 Caldimonas sp.
GATGTTGCACTGCAGCAAAGTGCGCTTCGAAAGCTGTCTTGAAGAACCGATTCCTGCGCAAGATGATGGCCGCCACCGGGCTGACGAGCCACGGCAAGCTGGCTGAAGCCACGGCCACGATCCAGCGTGCCCTTGCCGCCTCGCTGGCGACGCCGACCGTGCCTCGGCCGGCGGCAGCACCGAGCCCGGCCGCCCGTACCGCGTCACGCACCGCCTTTGGCGACCTGGGTGGCGACAGCGCTTCCACCGCCACCACCGCCACACCGGAGCGTACGAAAGCGAGTGGTCGCTTCGCGTCCAGCAGCTTTACCAACGCCAGCGGCACGCGCGCCTTCAAGCTCTTCGAGCCCAGCGAACGTCCGGACGGACCGCGGCCACTGGTCGTGATGCTGCATGGCTGCACGCAGAGCCCCGACGATTTCGCCGCCGGCACGCGCATGAACGAACTGGCGCAGGCGCAAGGCGTCTACGTGCTCTATCCCGAGCAGGCCGCGCGTTCGAACGTGAACCGCTGCTGGAACTGGTTCGTGCCCGCAGACCAGAAGCGTGGCGCCGGTGAGCCGGCGCTGATCGCCGGCATGACCCGGCACGTCATGCAGACGCACGCCATCGACGCCGACCGGGTCTTCGTCGCCGGCCTCTCGGCGGGCGGCGCCATGGCCGCGATCCTGGCGCGCGAGTACCCCGACCTCTTCGCCGCCGCTGGCGTTCACTCCGGCCTTCGGGCCGGCGCCGCGCACGACGTCGCGTCGGCCTTCGGCGCCATGAAGTCCGGGCCCTCGTCGGCCGGCCGGGCCCACCCGTCGGCGCCGATGATCGTCTTTCACGGCAGCGCCGATTCGACCGTCGCGCCGGCCAACGGCGACGCTGTCGTGGCGGCCGCACTCGGCACCGCGCCAGCCGCCGTGGCGGCCGAGGAGCGCGGCCGGACCGGACCGGGGCGCTCGTGGCGCCGCACACAGTGGCACGCCGAGGCCGGCGACCGCATCAGCAGCGCCGAGCACTGGGTCGTCGAAGGCTCGCCGCACGCCTGGTCGGGCGGATCTTCGACCGGCTCTTACACCGACCCGAGCGGTCCCGATGCTTCGGCCGAGATGCTGCGCTTCTTCCTCGAGCATCCACGGCCACAGCACGGCTGATCGCCTCACCTCGGCACCTTAGACTTGCGGCCCGATGAAAGCCGCTGCCCCTTATTCGCCCCAGGCTGCGGCGATCGTCGCAGCGATCGCCTGCGCGGTGTCGATGCTTGCCGGCTGCGCCACGCCGGCCGACCCGACCCCCGTGATCGACGCTGGCGTCGCACCGGGCTGGCTGGCGCCGCGCCCTGATCCGGCGACGGGGCCCGCGACGGAGTGGCCGCACGGCGGCAGTGGCGAGGGCCTGGCGCGCTGGTGGACGCAGTTCGACGACCCGCTGCTGGCGCGCTTGATTGACGCGGCCGAAGCCGTCAGTCCGTCGGTCGCCAGTGCCGGCTCGCGCATCGCCCAGGCGCGGGCGACCCGCGCTGCCGCCACTGCGGCTCTGCTGCCTTCGCTCGACGCTTCGGTGAGTGCGGGCCGCGGCCGCCAGGACGTGAGCATCCCGCTCGGCAACACCCAGCGCGCCGGCCTGCAGGCGAGCTGGGAGCTCGATGTGTTCGGCCGCAACCGCGCCGGTCGCAATGCCGCCGACGCGCGCCTGTTCGGCGCCGAGGCGTCGTGGCACGACGCCCGCGTCGCGGTCGCCGCCGAGACGGCCAACGACTACGTGTCGCTGCGTGCCTGCGAAGCGCGGCTGGCCCAGGCCCGCCTCGACGCCGGTTCGCGCGCCGAAACCGCGCGCCTGACCGAACTGAGTCGACAGGCCGGCTTCGAGTCGCCCGCCAACGCGGCGCTGACCCGAGCGAGCGCCGCGCAGGCCTTGCTCGGCGTCAAGCAGCAGGGCGAGCAGTGCGACATCAGCGTCAAGGCGCTGGTCGCGTTGACGGCCATCGCCGAGCCCGGGCTGCGCGCCCTGCTCGGCCCGGCGGCAGGGCGCCTGCCGGTACCGGCCGCGATCGACGTGCCCGGCGTGCCGGCGGCAGCACTGGCGCAGCGCCCCGACGTATACGCCCGCGGTCGCGATGTCGTTGCCGCCAGTGCCGAGATCTCCCAGGCCGAGGCAGCGCGCCTGCCGCGCATCGCCATCGGCGGCAGCGTCGGCTACGGCCGCTACGAGTCCGCCCTCGGCACCTTCAGCGGCTCGACTTGGAGCCTCGGCCCGGTCTCGGTCAGCCTGCCGATCTTCGACGCCGCCGCCCGCCGCGCCGACGTCGTGGCTGCCCGGGCCCGCTACGACGCTGCCGCCAGCACCTACGCGGCCACGCTGCGCGGCGCCATTCGCGAAGTCGAGAACGCGCTCATCACGCTGCAGGGCACCGCCGATCGCAGCGCCGACGCGCAGACCGCCGCCGACGACTTCGCGCTCTCGACCCGTGCCACCGAGGCCCGATACAAGAGCGGCTTCGGCACCCTGTTCGAGCTGGAAGAGGCACGCCGCAGCGCTCTGACCGCGCAGAACACGCTGATCGACCTGCGCCGCGAGCGTGTCGCCGCCTGGATCGCGCTGTATCGCGCGCTCGGCGGCGGCTGGGCCGGCCCCGACAGCGCCCGACTTGCGGCCACCGATGCACGCCCGCCCAGCCGTCCTTGACCCGCACCCGCCCAGCCCATGATCCGACCTGACTTTCGCACGGTGTCCCGCACTGCCCTCGTCGCCGGCCTGTCGGCGACGCTTGCCCTGGTCGCCGTCCTGGCGACCATTCGCGCCCAGGCCGCCGACGACGCCAAGGCCACATCGGCCAAGCCTGCCCTCAGCGTCGTCGTCACGACGCCGCAGCGCGGCGCCCTGCCGCTCCGCGTGACGGCCAACGGCAACATCGCCGCCTGGCAGGAGGCGATCATCGGCACCGAAGCGAACGGCCTGCGCCTGGCCGAGGTGCGCGTCAACGTCGGCGATGTCGTCAGGCGCGGCCAGACGCTGGCGACCTTCGCGCCCGAGTCGGTGCAGTCCGACCTCGCCCAGTCGCGCGCGGCAGTCGCTGAAGCGGAGGCCACGCTCGCCGAGGCCCACGCCAACGCCGACCGCGCCCGCAGCCTGCGCGAGAGCGGCGCACTGAGCGAGGCCACGATCGCTTCCTACGTCACCGCCGAGCGCACCGCGAAGGCCCGTCTCGACGCCCAGCGCGCCGGCGTGCAGTCGCGCCAGTTGCGTGTTGCGCAGGCGGCCGTGCTGGCGCCCGACAACGGCGTCATCTCGTCGCGCAGCGCCACTGTCGGTGCCGTGCTGCCGGCCGGCCAGGAGCTTTTCCGCATGATTCGCCAGAACCGGCTCGAGTGGCGCGCCGAGGTGGCGTCGTCGGATCTCGGCCTGATCCAGCCCGGCATGAAGGTGAAGGTCACACCGGCCAGTGCGCTCGCCTCGTCGGGCGACGCGGCGATCGCCGGCACGGTCCGCATCGTCGCGCCGACCGTCGATCCGCAGACGCGCAACGGCATCGTCTACGTCGACCTGCCGCATCCGGGCAGTGCCCGCGCCGGCATGTTCGCGCGTGGCGAGTTCGAGGTCGGCAGTTCCAGCGCCATGACGCTGCCGCAGAGTGCCGTGCAGCTGCGCGATGGCTTCAGCTACGTCTTCAAGGTCGGCGCCGACGCCAGGGTGACTCAGGTCAAGATCACGATCGGCCGCCGCGTCGGCGACCGTGTCGAGGTCACCGGCGGGCTCGAGCCGCAGGCACGCGTCGTCCTCGCCGGCGGCGGCTTCCTGACCGAGGGCGACACCGTGCGCGTCGTCGAAGCGCTGCCGACCGCGGCGAAGGCCGCGCCGTGAACGTCTCTGCCTGGTCGATCCGCAACCCGATTCCCGGGGTGCTGCTGTTCATCATGCTGACGCTCGTCGGCCTGATGAGCTTTCGGGCGATGAAGATCCAGAACTTCCCCGACATCGACCTGCCCACGGTCACCGTCTCGGCGGCACTGCCGGGCGCGTCGCCGGCGCAGCTGGAGACCGAGGTCGCCCGCAAGCTCGAGAACTCGATCGCGACGCTGCAGGGCGTCAAGCACATCTACACCACCGTCTCCGACGGCCTCTCGGTCACCACGGTCGAGTTCCGCCTCGAGAAGCCCACGCAGGAAGCCGTCGACGATGTCCGCGACGCCGTCTCGCGGGTGCGCTCCGACCTGCCGGCCGACCTGCGTGACCCGATCGTCTCGAAGGTCGAGCTCTCGGGCTCGCCGATCCTCACCTACACCGTGGCCTCGAGCCGCATGGACGACGAGGCGCTGTCGTGGTTCGTCGACGACCAGGTCACGCGCAGCATGCTGTCGGTGCGCGGCGTCGGCGCCGTCAGCCGCGTCGGCGGCGTCACGCGTGAAGTGCGCGTCGAACTCGACCCGGCCCGGCTGCAGGCCCTCAACGCCACGGCCGCCGACATCTCGCGCCAACTGCGGCTGACGCAGCGCGAGGCCTCCGGCGGCCGCACCGATCTCGGCGGTGCCGAGCAGTCGGTGCGCACCATCGCCACGGTGCAGTCGGCAGCCGAACTCGGCCGGCTCGAGATCACGCTGAGCGACGGCCGCCGGGTCCGCCTCGACCAGGTCGCGACGGTGAGCGACACCGTCGGCGAGCGCCGCTCGACGGCGCTGCTCAACGGCAAGCCGGTCGTCGGCTTCGAGATCGTCCGCACCAAGGGCGCCGGCGAGACCGAGGTGGCGGCCGGCGTCCGCGCCCAGCTCGAGGTGCTGAAGGCAGCGCACCCGGAGATCACGGTCGTCGAGGCCTTCAACTTCGTCGACCCGGTGCAGGAGAACTACGACGGCTCGATGACGCTGCTGTTCGAAGGCGCGGCGCTCGCCGTGCTCGTGGTCTGGCTCTTCCTGCGCGACTGGCGCGCCACGCTGGTCGCCACCACGGCATTGCCGCTCTCGATCATCCCGGCGTTCTGGCTGATGTCGCTGCTCGGCTTCACGCTCAACGGCGTCACCCTGCTGGCGCTCTCGCTCATCGTCGGCATCCTCGTCGATGACGCCATCGTCGAGATCGAGAACATCATGCGGCACCTGCGCATGGGCAAGACGCCGTTCAAGGCAGCGATGGAAGCGGCCGACGAGATCGGCCTGGCCGTCATCGCGACCACCTTCACGTTGATCGCGGTGTTCCTGCCGACCGCCTTCATGAGCGGCATTCCGGGCAAGTTCTTCGTGCAGTTCGGCTGGACGGCGGCGATCGCCGTCTTCATCTCGCTCGTCGTCGCCCGCCTGCTGACGCCGATGATGTCGGCCTATGTGCTGAAGCTGCCGAAGAAGGCGTTCTCCGAAGGCCGCTGGATCACGATCTACATGACGTGGGTGAAGGCCTGCCTTCGCCACCGCGTGCTGACGACGATCGCGGCGATGGCCTTCTTCGTCGGCTCGCTGATGCTGGTGCCGCTGCTGCCCACCGGATTCATTCCGCCCGACGATCTCTCGCAGACGCAGGTCTCGCTGTCGCTGCCGCCAGGCACCACCTTCCAGCAGACGCTGGCCACGGCCGAAGCGGCGCGTGCGATCGTGCAGAAGAACAAGAACGTCAAGCTCGTCTACACCGCCGTCGGCGGCGGCAACACCGGCGCCGATCCCTTCGCGCCGGCCGGTGCCGCCCGGGTCACGAAGGCGACGCTGACGATCAACATGACGCCGCGCGGCGAGCGCCACGGGGTCAGGAAGCAGGTCATCGAGCAGGAGCTGCGCGACGCCCTCGCGGTGCTGCCGGGCACGCGCGTGAAGGTCGGCCTCGGCAGCGGTGCCGAGAAGTACGTGCTGGTGCTGGCCGGCGAGGACGGCCGGGTGCTGGCCGAGCACGCCCGCCGCGTCGAGCAGGAGCTGCGCACCATTCCCGGCATCGGCAACGTCGTCTCGACCTCGAGCCTGGTTCGCCCCGAGCTCATCGTGCGGCCCGACTTCGCGCGCGCTGCCGACCTCGGCGTCACCTCTGCAGCGATCGCCGACACGCTTCGCATCGCCACCGCGGGCGACTACGACCAGGGCCTGGCCAAGCTCAACCTCTCGCAGCGCCAGGTGCCGATCGTCGTCAAGCTGCCGGCCGAGGCCCGCACCGACCTCGACCTGCTCTCGCGTCTGGCCGTGCCCGGCGCCCGCGGCCCGGTGATGCTCGGCAACGTCGCCAC
>JBDTCA010000017.1:0-6183 GCA_039923815.1 Caldimonas sp.
GCCGACAGTGGTTCGGCCGCATGGACCGCGACGGCTTCGCCTACCGCAGCTGGGTCAAGGGCAAGGGCGTGCCCGACGATCAGTTCGACGGTCGGCCGGTGATCGGCATCTGCAACACCTTCAGCGAACTGACGCCCTGCAATTCGCATTTCCGCACGTTGGCGGAGCAGGTCAAGATCGGTGTCTACGAGGCCGGCGGATTTCCGCTCGAGTTTCCGGTGATGTCGCTCGGCGAAACCTTGCTGCGGCCGACGGCGATGCTCTACCGCAACCTCGCCAGCATGGACGTGGAAGAGTCGATCCGCGGCAACCCAATCGACGGCGTCGTCCTCCTCATGGGCTGCGACAAGACCACGCCTTCGCTGGTGATGGGCGCGTCGAGCGTCGACCTGCCGACGATCGGCGTTTCCGGCGGGCCGATGCTTTCGGGCAAGTGGCGCGGCGGCGAGCTCGGCTCGGGCACGGGCGTCTGGAGCATGAGCGAGCAGGTCCGTGCCGGCACGCTCAAGCTGCAGGACTTCCTCGAGGCCGAGAGCTGCATGCATCGCAGCCACGGCCACTGCATGACGATGGGCACGGCGAGCACGATGGCCTGCATGGTCGAGGCGCTCGGCCTCGGTCTGCCGGGCAACGCGGCCTTTCCGGCGGTCGACGGTCGCCGCAACGTGCTGGCCCGCATGGCCGGTCGCCGCGCTGTCGAGGCGGTGCACGAGGACCTGACCCTCTCCAAGATCCTGACCCGCGAGGCGTTCGAGAACGCGATCAAGGTGCTCGCCGCGATCGGCGGCTCGACCAACGCCGTCATCCACCTCATCGCCATCGCCGGTCGTCTCGGCGTCAAGCTCGAGATGGAAGACTTCGACCGGCTCGGCAGCGAGTCGCCGTGCCTCGTCAACCTGCAGCCTTCGGGCCAATACCTGATGGAAGACTTCTGCTACGCCGGCGGCCTGCCAGCGGTGATGAAGGAGATCTCGTCAAGCCTGCACCTGGGCGTGATCACCGCCAATGGCGAGACCATGGGCACCAATGTGGCCGGGGCCGAGAACTGGAACAAGGACGTCATCCGGTCTGTCGCGGCCCCGTTCAAGGAGCATGCCGGCATCGCCGTCCTGCGTGGCAACCTGGCGCCCCGCGGTGCCGTGATCAAGCCGAGCGCCGCGACGCCGGCGCTGATGGTGCACACCGGCCGCGCCGTCGTCTTCGAGTCGATCGAAGACTTCCATTCCCGCATCGACGACGACGCCCTCGACGTCGACGAAAACTGCATCCTCGTGCTGAAGAACTGCGGCCCCAAGGGCTATCCCGGCATGGCCGAGGTCGGCAACATGCCGCTGCCGCCGAAGATCCTGAAGAAGGGCATCACCGACATGGTCCGCATCAGCGACGCGCGCATGAGCGGCACCGCCTACGGCACGGTGGTGCTGCATACCGCGCCCGAGGCGGCGGCTGGAGGCCCGCTCGCCGTGGTGCAGAACGGCGACATGATCGAGCTCGATGTGCCGAAGCGCCTGCTGAAGCTGCACGTGAGCGACGAGGAGCTGGCGCGCCGCCTCGCCGGCTGGAAGCGACCCGAGCCGCCGATGGCCAGCGGCTACTGGAAGCTCTACACCGACCACGTGCTGCAGGCGGATGAAGGCGTCGACCTCGACTTCCTGGTCGGCAAGCGCGGCGCCTTCGTGCCTCGCGACAACCACTGACCAGCCGGGCCCAGCGGGCCTCGCCTCAGCCGCCGAGCTGACGCCAGAGGTAGGTCAGGACGAGGGCGACGTTGTGGGCGCGCTGGGCGTTGTCGGCCGCGCCGGCGTGACCGCCCTCGATGTTCTCGTAGAACAGCACGTCGTTGCCGAGCTCGGCGAGACGCGCCGCCATCTTGCGGGCGTGGCCCGGGTGGACGCGGTCGTCACGCGTCGAGGTCGTGAACAGCACCGGTGGATATTTCACGCCCGGCCTGATGTTTTGGTACGGGCTGTACTTCGAGATGTATGCCCAGTCGGCATCGACGTCGGGGTCGCCGTATTCGCCCATCCACGACGCGCCCGCGAGCAGCTTGTTGTAGCGCCTCATGTCGAGCAGCGGCTGCTCGCAGACAACGGCGTTGAAGAGATCGGGGCGCTGCACCATGCCCGCGCCGACGAGCAGGCCGCCGTTGCTGCCGCCTTCGATGCCGAGATGCTTCGGGCTGGTGATGCCGCGCGCGACGAGGTCTTCGGCCACGGCGATGAAGTCGTCGTAACTCTTTTGCTTGCCGGCCTTCATCGCCGCCTGGTGCCAGGCCGGCCCGAACTCGCCGCCGCCGCGGATGTTGGCGACGACCAGAACACCGCCGCGCGAGTACCACTCGGTGCCGTAAGCGCCCGAATAGAAGGGCTGCATCGAGATCTCGAAGCCACCGTAGCCGTAGAGGAGGGTGGGCACATCGCCTCGGTGCGCCGCCGAGCTGAGGCCCTTCGGCCAGACCATGAAGTAGGGCACGCGGGTGCCGTCTTTCGAGGTTGCGAAGGATTGCTCGGTGTGCATGCCGGTGGCATCGAACAGCGGCAGCCGCGCCTTTAACGTTTGGCGTGCGTCGCTACCCGCCGTGGCCAGCGCCAGCGAATCGGGGCGCAGGAAGTCGACGTAGCTGAACAGATAGCGCTCGGCAAGCGAGGCGTCCGAACTCGCCGCGTGGGCGGGCCGGCCGGCTTCCGCAGGCACGCCGTCGACGAGCGGGTCGTAGAGGGCGGCGATGCCGATCCTGCCGGGGAACGGTGCCTTCACTTCGCGGCGGCTGAAGCCGCCTGGCGTCCGCTTCCATTCCTCGAGCCGGCTCGCGACCTGATCGAGCACGTTGACGACGATGTGGTCGCGGGTCGCCGTCCACGCCGCCAGCGACCGCGTCGGCGTCGGCGTGAACAAGGCCGTGGCCTGGCGCCGGCCGGCGATCCAGGCGTCGGCATCGGCGGCGAGCAGCGAACCGGCGGCATAGGTCGTGTCGCCGAGCGTCAGCGGCGAGCGCAGCTCCAGCATCAGCGTGCCGCGCACGAAGCGCACGATGGCATCGTCGGGCACGTCGAGCGCGGTCAGTGCCGTGCCTTGCAACAGAAAGCGCTTGCTGTTCCAGAAATCGGTCGAGCGCTGCACGACGGTGCGTTCGAAGCCGGGCGTCGGGTCGACAGAGACACCCACCGAGACGTCGCGGCGATCGCCTTCGAAGACGGTGGTGGCTTCGGCGAGCGGCGTGCCGCGGCGCCAGCGCCTGACGATGCGCGGGTAGCCCGAATCGGTCATCGATCCGGGGCCGAAGTCGGTGGCGACGTACACGGTGTCGACGTCAATCCAGTTAAGGCTCGACTTCGCCTCAGGCAAGACGAATCCGGCATCGACGAAGCGCTTGTCGACGCTGTCGAACTCGCGCACCACCGCGGCGTCGGCGCCGCCACGCGAGAGCGACACCAGGCAGTGCCGATAGTCGGGCCCAAGGCACTCCATGCCCTGCCAGGTCCAGTTCGCATGCTCGGCGGCGCCCAGTGCGTCGAGGTCGATGATCGTCTCCCACGGCACGCTGGCCTCGCGATACTGCGCCAGCGTCGCGCGGCGAAGGATGCCGCGGCGATGGTCGTCGTCCTGCCAGAAGTTGTAGAGCCAGTCGCCGTGGCGAACGACTTCGGGAATGCGGTCACGCGAGTTGTAGACCTCGAGCACTCTCGCGTACGCAGCCGCGTAGTCGGCGCGCGTCTCGATGGCGGCGTGCGTCTCGGCGTTGCGGGCGCGGGCCCAGTCGAGGGCGCGCGCCGAGTCCACGTCTTCGAGCCAGAGGTAGGGGTCGGTCATGACGGAGTCCGATGCAGAGGGTGACGACGCTGCCTGCGGTGCAGCCGATGCCGACGATGCAGCCAGGGACACGGCCGGAAGCGCCAGCGAGAGTGCCGCTGCGAGTGCGGCCGTCGACCGGCGCGATCGGCATCTCGTGACGGTGAAGAAAAGTGAAGTCATGGTGCTGGGAATGTCCGAAGGTGGCGCGCATGGCCCCGAGCCTTCACGCTCCGGGGCAGCAGACCACCACCCTCGAGGGACGGTGCCTACAGCACGCGGCGTGCCTCTCCGATCGGAGCCTGGCGTTCCGGCGGCCATGATGACTTACCGCACTGCACCGCCGTGCGAAAGGAGCAAGCCATGTTTGTCAAGATCGCTTCCGCCACCGTTCTCGTGGCTGCCGCCGCGGGCTTTGCCGCCCCGGCCGTGGCCGCGCCTCACAGCATCGACATCCGTGTCGGGCCTCCCGCGCCTCGCTTCGAGGCTGTACCCGCGCCGCGCCGCGGCTATGTGTGGGCGCCAGGCTATTGGGATCGCCGCGGCCACCGCTATGGCTGGGTCGGCGGCAACTGGGTGCGTGAGCGGCCTGGTTACGTCTATGCCCAGCCGACATGGGTCAACCAGGGCGGCCGCTACCACTTTTACCGAGGGGCCTGGGCGCGCGGCGGTGGCGACCGTGACCACGACGGCGTGCCCAACCGATACGACCGACGCCCGAACAACCCGCATCGGCGCTAGGACCTAGAACCGGGAGCCTGGCTCCCTGAGAAAGGCGTCCTCCTCGGCCGTCGACTGGCGGCCGAGGACCTCGTTTCGATGCGGGAACCGGCCGAATCGTTCGATCACGGCACGATGCTTGTGGGCATAGGTCAGCATCTCATCGACCTCGGGTGCTTTCGCGGCGAGCCGTGTGAAGAGTCGAACGGCCTCGTCCTGCATGGCCAGACCTTCGCAATGCTCGAACGGAAGGTAGACGAACGCGCGCATGAACGGCGACAGCAGCTCATCCTGGCGGGCGCCGACCATGGAACTCGCCGCTGCAAGGGCTTGGCGGTCACCGGCAAAGGCGCGCGGAGTGTCGCGAAGCGTGTTGCGTGTGAACTGGTCGAGGACGACGATGCGTGCGAGTGCCGACCGGGCATCGGCGCTCCAGGTGTCGAGCTCGCCGCGCAGCGCCTGTTCGATGGTGCCGGCAAAGCGCTCTCTGATGGCGTCGTCGAAGGCCGCACTCTTGACGAACCATTCCTTGCGCGCGCCGGTGTCGGCTCGATCCGGCGTCGGGCCGAACCAGAAGTCGAGAACGGCCGAGGCTTCGTCCGGGATCGCGGGTGATTCGTCCATCGCGTGGTGGAGTCAGCTGAGTCGTTGCAGCACGAGCTCGACCGATGCGTCGCCGTCGGCCACCCACACGGTGCCGTCCTGGCGACTCACCTGCAGGCGCATGCCGCGCCCCGCCATTGCTGCCAGGGCGCGACTCTGCTCCGATGGCACGAGCCAGGCCTCCACGTTGCGGGCGCGGGCCATGCGCGAGGCAATGCCGGCCCACCAGCCGGGCGCTGAATGGCTGAAGGCATAGACGCTGACTCGGTCGGAGCGGCCGCTCGCCTTGACGAGGCGGCGCTCTTCCGGCTGGCCGACCTCGATCCAGTGGAGCAGGCGGCCGGTGAGGTCCTTCTGCCAGAGCTCGGGCTCGTCGGGATCCCACATGCCCTTGGCGAACTCGAGCGTTCCGGCGTGGTCGTCGGCAGGCACGTTGAGCGCAAAGGCGAGCAAGCGAAGCATCATCCGCTCGTCGTTCTCGGACGGGTGCCGTGCGAGAGTCAGCTGATGATCGGCATACAGACCGCGATCGATGTCCGCGATTTGCAATGCCGCCTTGCAGACGGTCGCTTTCTGTGCCACCTGCAGACTGTGCCACAGGCAGCGACAATCTCGCCTTCGCCAACCTCACTAGAGCCACGCAGATGAGCATGAAGAAGTCCGACCTCGACAAGATGCTGGGCAAGAAGATCGGCGGCCAGGTGGCACCACCGGGTGGTGCCGGCCGCTTCGGACAGGACGCTGCCCCGGCCGATCGCCGCGAGAAGCGCCGGATCGACGCTGCCGCCGGCCTCGTCTCGTTCGCATGCAAGCTGCCTTCGGACCTTGCCGCGACCGTGCGCGAACGCGGTGCCAAACACGCCGACGGCCTCAACGGTGCCGTCGCCGAGTTGCTCCGCAAGGGTCTTGGCAAGTAGCGAGATGCAGCGGTCATGAGCGCCGACGCCTTCGACCTCTTCATCATCGGTGCCGGCAGTGGCGGCGTACGCGCCGCACGCATGGCCGGCCAGCGCGGCGCCCGCGTTGCCGTGGCTGAAGACGCCGCCCTCGGCGGCACCTGCGTCAACCTCG
>JBDTCA010000018.1:0-6702 GCA_039923815.1 Caldimonas sp.
CCGCCGCGGTGCGATGGATGGCCGCCAGCCGAGTCTCGTCATCGCCGGCGAAGCGCTGCTGTTTCAGGCGTGCCGCTTCGTCGACCTCGACCGCGAAGCCGAGCTTGCCGAGCCGACGCACGCCACGCTGCAGCTGTGCCGCCGACCGCACAACCCCCGCGGGTGAATAGATGCGCAGGGTGCCGGACGGCGACGTCGATGTCGCCGTTGGCGCCTGATGGGAATGCTCATGCTCGTGCGAGTGAGCGTGCCCGACCGTCACGGCGGTGCCTCCGAGTCGATCTCGACCGACTCTCCAGCAGGAATGTGCTCGGCCGTGAACTCGGTATCGCCACGGACCGGCGTCGCCCGCCGCTGCCGATACTGCTCCCGACGTTCGACGAAGAACGACCGCAGCATCTCTCCGCACTCATGGCCGAGAACTCCTCCTTGCACCGCGGTGTGGTGGTTGAGCATTCCGTTGCCGAAGACATCAAGCACTGAACCCGCGGCGCCGGCTTTCGGATCGGCGGCTCCGTAGACGACTCGCTTGAAGCGGGCGTGGAGCAAGGCCATCGCGCACATTGCACACGGCTCGAGCGTCACGAAGATCTCGCACTCCGGGAGCCGGTAGTTGCCGAGCAGCTGCGCGGCATGGCGAATCGCAACGATCTCGGCGTGGGCGGTCGGATCATGGTCGGTGATCGGCCGGTTGTAGCCGGTGGCGACCACTTGTCGACCGGTCGGGGTGTCGCGGTAGATGACGGCACCGACCGGGACTTCACCCACCAGCCGCGCGTTGTGAGCCTGATCGAGCGCGAGCCGCATCGCGGCGACATCGATCTCCGACATCAGTTCTGGTCAGCGGCCTGCCGCGACCGGTCCGCGCCCTGCTGCAGCGCGCGGACGGTGTCGTCGCGAACCTTGTCCTGCAGCGCCTTCGACTGTTGCGGCACGGTCAGGCCGTTGACGTCGGCTGCCACTGCCGAGGGCATGCCGCCCGGAATCGACAAGGTGGCGCCGTCACGGCTGCCAGGATCGGCAGCCATCGCCGCGGCCTGGCTCGCCGCCTGTGCCTGGCGCGATGCAATGCTGCTGCCGCCGACCGCCTGCAGGTTCTTCTTGACGAGCGATCCCACGATCGCGAGCGCGATGAGCAGGGACAGGACACCGAAGATCATGCGCATGGTCACTCCCACTCGATCGTGGCCGGAGGCTTCGACGACACATCGTAGACGACGCGGTTGATGCCCCGCACCTCGTTGATGATCCGGCTCGATACGCGCTTGAGCAAGGCGTGCGGCAGTTCCGCCCAATCGGCCGTCATGAAGTCGCTGGTCTGCACCGCGCGCAGCGCCACCACGTAGTCGTAGGTGCGGCCGTCGCCCATGACGCCGACGCTCTTGACCGGCAGGAAGACGGCGAAGGCCTGGCTCGTCAGCGCATACCAGCTCTGACCGCTGGCCGGCTCGATGGTGGCTCGCAGTTCCTCGATGAAAATAGCGTCGGCACGACGCAGCAGCTCCGCAAACTCACGCTTCACTTCGCCGAGGATGCGCACGCCAAGACCCGGGCCCGGAAACGGATGGCGATAAACCATCTCGTGAGGCAGCCCAAGGGCGATGCCAAGCTCGCGCACTTCGTCCTTGAACAGTTCACGCAGCGGCTCGAGCAGTTTCAACCCGAGTGTTTCCGGCAGCCCACCGACGTTGTGGTGGCTCTTGATCGACATCGACTTCTTCGTCTTGGAGCCGCCCGACTCGACGACGTCGGGATAGATGGTTCCCTGGGCGAGCCATCGGGCCTGGGACAGCTTGGCGGCCTCGCGCGTGAAGACCTCGACGAACTCGCGGCCGATGATCTTGCGCTTGGCTTCCGGGTCCGTGACGCCGGCGAGGTGGCCGAGGAACTGCTCGCTCGCGTCGACGGCGACGACCCGGGCGTGCAGCCGGCCAGCGAACATCTCCATCACCTGACGGCCTTCGTCGAGCCTGAGCAAGCCGTGGTCGACGAAGACACACGTCAGCTTGTCGCCGATGGCGCGATGCACCAATGCGGCGGCGACGCTCGAATCGACTCCGCCGGACAGGCCGAGGATGACCTCGTCGTCGCCGACCTGCTCGCGGATGCGCGCCACCGCTTCGAGCACGTAGTCGCCCATGACCCAGTCGGCGCGGGCGCCGCAGATGTCGATCACGAAGCGGTCGAGCATCTGCCTTCCCTTGACCGTATGCGTCACCTCGGGATGGAACTGGACACCATAAAAGCCGCGCGTTTCGTCGGCCATGCCGGCAATCGGACAGCTCGGCGTTGAAGCCATCAGCGAGAAGCCGGGCGGCAGCTCGGTGACCTTGTCGCCATGGCTCATCCAGACCTTGAGCATGCCGTGCCCGGCATCGGTGGAGAAATCCTCGAGTCCGTCGAGCAGGCGGGTATGGCCACGTGCCCTGACTTCGGCATAGCCGAACTCGCGATGCGAGCTGGCCTCGACCTGGCCACCCTGCTGCACGGCCATCGCGAACATGCCGTAGCAGATGCCGAGTACCGGGACGCCGAGCTCGAACACGGCGCCCGGTGCCCGCAGCTCATGCTCCTCATAGGTCGACGCGTGGCTGCCCGACAGGATGACCCCCCTGGGCGCGAACTCACGCACAAACGCATCGCTGACGTCGTTGGGATGGATCTCGCAGTAGACATGGGCTTCACGCACCCGGCGAGCGATCAGCTGCGTGACCTGGGAGCCGAAATCGAGGATGAGAATCTTGTCGTGCATGGTCAGGTCCCGGGCATCGCTGCGATACGGCCGCGGGCTTTGTTGAAGTGCATCCAAGCCAGCACCAGCGCCGCCGCCTGCAACAGGGCGCAGAAATAGAACGGCGCGCCGATTCGCCAGTCGCCCCTGGGCAGATGCGACACCGCGCCAAGAAGGGGCGCGCTCAGGACCGGCGCAACCACCGCCATCAAGCTCTGCAAACCGCTCACGGCGCCCATCGTGCGGCCCTGCGTGGTGGCGTCGGCAGCACTCGAGACGATGCTCTGCATCGACGCCGCCACCGTGAAGCCGAGGACGTTGAGGAACACCACCGCAAAGATCATCCAGCCCTCGGTGGCCGCACCCCAGCCCGCATAGGCCAGCGTCGACGAGACGAGGCCGATGACGGCGAGGCGTTGCGGCGTGAAGCGTTTCAGGAGCCTGCCCAGAAGGAAGCCCTGGACGAGCGCCGACATGAGGCCAACCGCGAACAGCGACCACCCGTTCTGCAGCGGTCCCCAACCGAACTTGAAGGTCGTGTAGAGCACCCAGCTCGTATAGAGAACGAACTGCGACAGCGCTGTCAGCGCGATTACGGCGATCAGGATGCCGACGCCTCCCAGCCGACCGAGCTCCGCGAAGGCGGCCACCGGGTTCAGCGCCATCTTCCAGTTGATCGGCCGCCGTCTCTCGATGGGCAACGATTCCGGCAGCACGAACCAGCCGTAAAGGAGATTGAGCAAGGCCAGCGTGCCGGCAGCGAAGAAGGGCAGGCGCAGATCGATGGCGCCGAGCAAGCCGCCCGTCACCGGCCCGAGGATGAATCCGAGCCCGAACATGGCGCCGAGCAGGCCGAACCGCTTGGCGCGATCGACCGGCGCAGTGATGTCGGCCACATAGGCGTTGGCGACCGACGCGTTCGATTGCATGGCGCCACTGAACAGACGCACGACGATGAGCATCCAGAGCTCGGTCGCGATGGCGGTGACGAAAAAGCTCAGCGACAGTGCGCAGAATCCGACCAGCAGCACCGGCCGTCGACCGAACCTGTCGGAGAGCGCTCCGAGCAGGGGCGAGGTGAAGAAGTTCGCGATGCTGAAGGCGAAGGTCACCGCCCCGTACCACCAAGCCTGCTCCGTCTGGGAGGTCGTGAAGCTGCCGACGAGCGCGGGCAGCACCGGCACGATGAGGCCGATCGACATCATGTCGATCAGCACCGTGATCATGATGAACGGCATCGCCGCCGCCCGGCGTTGCGCGGTCGGTGCGTCGACGGTATCCGTCACGCGGTGGACTTTGTCGTCGACTTCGACCGGCGCCAGCGCAGGACGCCCGTGCTTCTCACTCGGCACGGTAATTCGGCGCTTCCTTGGTGATCTGGACGTCGTGCACATGGCTTTCGCGCATCCCAGACGACGTGATCTCGACGAATTCGGCTTTCGCCTTCATCTCCTCGATGCTGGCGCAGCCGCAGTAGTGCATGGAGGCGCGCAACCCGCCGCCCATCTGGAAGATGATGCCGACGACCGAACCCTTGTACGGCACCTGTCCTTCGATGCCCTCGGGCACCAGCTTGGCCGAGCCTGCCGTGCTGGCCTCGCCCTCCTGGAAGTAGCGATCCGCAGAGCCTTGCTGCATGGCGCCGATCGAGCCCATGCCGCGATAGCTCTTGTAGGTGCGCCCCTGGTACAGGATGACCTCGCCCGGTGCTTCTTCGGTGCCGGCGAAGGCTCCGCCCATCATGACCGAGTCGGCACCGGCGGCGATCGCCTTGGCGAGGTCGCCCGAGAAGCGCACGCCGCCGTCGGCGATGAGCGGCACACCGCTGCCTGCGATGGCGCGTGCCACGCTATCGATTGCCATCACCTGGGGGACGCCCACCCCGGTGACGATGCGCGTGGTGCATATCGAGCCCGGCCCGATCCCGATCTTGACCGCGTCGGCGCCGGCTTCGACCAGCGCCAGCGCTCCTGCGCCGGTGGCGATGTTGCCCGCGATGACATCGACAGACGGGAAATTGCGCTTGACCCAGCGCACGCGCTCGACAACACCGGCACTGTGACCATGCGCCGTGTCCACGACGAGCACGTCGACACCGGCCTGCACCAGCAGTTCGGCGCGCTCTTCGGTCCCTTCGCCGACACCGATGGCGGCACCGACGCGCAGCTTGCCGTGGGCGTCGCGGGCCGCGTTCGGAAAACTGGTCTGCTTCGTGATGTCCTTGACCGTCATCAGCCCCCGGAGCTCGAACGCGCCGTTCACCACCAGCACGCGCTCCAGCTTTTCCTGGTGCATCAGGGCCTTGCCCTCGGCCAACGTCGCCCCTTCGCGAACGGTGACGAGGCGCTCGCGTGGCGTCATGATTTCTTTGACAGGTGCGTCGAGCCGGGTCTCGAAACGCAGGTCGCGATTGGTGACGATGCCGACGACGCTGTCGCCCTGCAATACCGGAAAGCCGGAAATGCCGCGCGCCTGCGAAAGCTCGATGACTTCACGCACCGTCATCTCGGGGGGCACGGTGATGGGATCACGCAGCACGCCGGACTCGTAGCGCTTGACCTTGGCGACCTCGGCCGCCTGCTGTTTTGGCGTCAGGTTCTTGTGGACGATGCCGATGCCGCCCTCCTGGGCCAGCGCGATCGCGAGACGCGCCTCGGTGACCGTGTCCATCGCCGCGGAGACCAGCGGAATGTTGAGTCGGATGTTTCGGGAGAGCGAGGTCGCGAGGCTGGTGTCGCGGGGGAGGACGCTCGAGAACGCGGGAACCAGCAGCACATCATCGAAGGTGAGTGCTTTGCCCAGAAGGCGCATCGAATTGCTCCAGACGCAAAAGCGAATTATACGGAAGGCCGCACAAAGTACCGCTTTGCGGGGCGTGGCGGACCGCTGTTCCTGGGGCTCGTCGCTACACTGCCAGCCAGCCTCACAGTCTCGAAACACCATGGTTCGAACCTTCGCCGCCGTGCTCGCCCTTCTTGCGGCCTCGCTGCTGTCGTTGCCCGCCGAAGCGCAGTGGAAGTGGCGCGACAAGTCGGGCCACACCCAGTACAGCGACCTGCCACCGCCGGCAGGAACGCCCGAGCAGGACATCCTGCTCAAGCCCGGCAATCAGAAAGACCGGGTGTCGGTGATCCAGACGACTCCGGCCTCCGGCGTTGCCGTCGCCGCGTCGGGTGCTGCGTCCGGTGCGCTCACACCTCGCGTCGTCGAACCCGAACTCGAGGCCAAGCGCAAGAAACAGGAAGCCGACGCCGCCGCCAAGGTCAAGGCCGACGAAGCACGGGTGGCGGCCGCCCGTGCCGACAACTGCACGCGGGCCAAAGGCCAGATGGCCACGCTCGACAGCGGCATCCGCATCGCCCGCTCCAACGAGAAGGGCGAGCGCGAGATCCTCGACGACAGGCAGCGGGCCGCGGAGGTCAAGCGCGCCCGGGACGCGATCGCGTCCGACTGCAAGTAGCCGAACGCGTCAGGCGGCGTCAGCCGACGGCGCCGGCACCCTTGCGGCGCACCCCTTCCCGCGACGCCGCCTTCAGCTGCGACGCGCGTTTGCGGCGCGCCTCTTTCGGATCGATCTTCAGCGGCCGATAGATCTCGACGCGGTCGCCCTGGCCCATCCTCGCCTGGAGCGTCGTGAGGCGGCCCCAGACGCCGACGACCGCGGTCGAGATGTCGATCGTCGGAAAGCGCTCGAGCACGCCGCTGGCGCGAATGACATCGAGCGTCGATGAGCCATCGGCAACGCGCACGGCGATTTCGACGGCCTCTCCGGGGCTTTCGCTGAACGCGACCGTCACGTGGAGCCCGCTCGCGCCGACGGGCGCCCCGTCATCGCGGCCCATGGACCTGCTCGGCTCGGCGCACGAACGAATCGACGAGGGTGTTGGCGATGCGGTCGAACACCGGGCTGATCGCCGCCTCGAGGACCCCATTGGCGAACGCGTAGCGCATCTCGAACTCGATCTTGCACG
>JBDTCA010000019.1:0-13732 GCA_039923815.1 Caldimonas sp.
GGCCGGATGACGTGCAGGGTGTCTGCACCGCAACGCAGGCGCTCATCGAAGACCGCGCCCGCAGTCTCGCAGCGATGACCGAAGGTGCCCGCCACGCCGAAGCCTTCCTGCCGGCCTGACCCGATCGCCGATCGCCGGGGCCGCCCTGTGGCGCCATTGCAGTGACCGTGCCAGACTGATGCATGGCACTCATCAACTACATCACCCAGATCCAGCTCGACCACGGCGCGCTCGCATTGCTGCCGCAGGAACTCGAGCGCACGAAGATCACCCGGCCGCTGATCGTCACCGACGCCGGCGTGCGGGCTGCCGGGCTCCTCGACCGCGCTCTTGCCGTGCTCGGCGACAGGCCATACGCCGTCTTCGACGCGACACCCTCGAACCCGACCGAGCGCGCAGTTCGCGAGGCCGTGCGCATCTACGTGGAGCAGCGCTGCGACGGCCTCGTCGCCTTCGGCGGCGGCTCGAGCATCGACCTCGCCAAGGGCGTCGCCATCGCCGCCACCCACGACGGCCCGCTCGCTGGCTACGCGACCATCGAAGGCGGCAGCGGCCGCATCACCGACCGCGTCGCACCCCTGATCGCGGTACCCACGACGGCGGGCACGGGTAGCGAGGTCGCGCGCGGCGCGATCGTGATCGTCGACGACGGCCGCAAGCTCGGATTCCACAGCTGGTCGCTGGTGCCGAAAAGCGCCATCTGCGACCCCGATCTCACCCTCGGCTTGCCACCCTTTCTCACGGCGGCGACCGGCATGGACGCGATTGCCCATTGCATGGAGACGTTCATGGCGCCGGCGGTCAACCCGCCTGCCGACGGCATCGCCCTCGACGGTCTCGAGCGCGCCTGGCATCACATTGAACGAGCCACGCGAGATGGCAACGATCGCCCGGCCCGCTTCAACATGATGAGCGCCAGCATGCAGGGCGCGATGGCGTTCCAGAAAGGCCTCGGCTGCGTGCACAGCCTCAGCCACAGCCTGGGCGGTGCCGATCCGAGGCTGCATCACGGCACGCTCAACGCCGTGTTCCTGCCGGCGGTCGTCAGGTTCAACGCCGGTGCCGAGAGCATCGTCCGGGAGCGTCGGATGGAGCGCATGGCGCACGCGATGGGCGTCGACAGTGGTGAAGACGCGGCCGGCGCCGTCGCGGCGGCGATCAAGGCGATGTGCTTCGCGCTCTCGCTGCCGACGGGGCTGGCGGCGCTGGGCGTGACGTCGGCACTGTACGAGCGCGTCGTCGACGGCGCCATGGCCGACCACTGCCACAAGACCGGACCGCGCCTGGCGACCCGCGACGATTACGTGCGGATGCTCGAAGAGTCGATGTAGTCGGTGGTTTGATCGCCGACGGCTGGCGCGCCGTGGACGATCGCCGAGCCGGCATCGAGTCGAGCGACATGGGCCTCGATCGCGGCGGTGACGTCGACGTCATCGCTAGCTGCAGCAGGCCACGCCGCCAGGTACTCGCGCCAGTGCGGTTCCGCAATGGCGGCGATGGCCTCGCGCGCACCCTCGATCTCGCGCGCGTAGCCGGTTTCATCGAGGCGGCCACGCATCTTCTCGAACCGACACCAGAGAAGATAGGTGTTCATGGCGTCGGTCTCGCAATAACGTCGGATGTCATCGGTCTTGCCGTCGAGATATGCGGGGTAGACCTGTGAGCCGTCCATGCCGAGCTTGCCGGGAAAGCCACAGAGCCGGGCCATGGCGTCGAGTGGTGCGTTGCCGCGCGGCTGGTACATCGCCAGCAGATCCATGAGATCGATGTGGCGCAGGTGGTATCGGCTGACGTAGCTGTTGTAGCGGTACTCGCGATCGTCGTCGCCCATGTCCCAATACTTGCCGGCGACGACCCCATGGCGGAGCCCGCGCTGCTGCAGCACCGGGAGGTCGAAGCCACCGCCATTCCAGCTCACCAGCTGCGGCTTGTGCTGCTCGATGCGGTCGAAGAAGGCCTGGATGACCTCGCGTTCCCGACTGCGGCCGCCCTCCTCCGAGTCCACGAACGAGCGCACCTGCAAGCCGCCGCGGACGCTTCGGTAGACGCACGAGACCACGAGCACCCGCTGCAGGTGCAAGGGCATGAAGTCGCTCTTGCCACGTTCCTTCCGCTCGGCGATCTCGACTGCATAGACCTCCGCATCCGTCAGAGCGGGGTCGGCACCGCGGATGGCGCGAAGGCCGGCGACGTCCGGGATGGTCTCGATGTCGAAGGCGAGGACCGACGTCATGACCGGGCCTGCACGACGCCCTAGCGCGCGGGCAGCAGCCGAGCCGGATCGATCGGCTTACCCTGGCGCCGGATTTCGAAGTGCAGCTGCACGCTGTCGGCATCCGACGAGCCCATCTCAGCGATCTTCTGGCCCTTGCGCACGGTCTGATCATCCTTGACGAGCAAGGTCTGGTTGTGGGCGTACGCGGTCAGGTAGGTCGCGTTGTGCTTGAGGATGATCAGATTGCCATAGCCACGCAGGCCCGATCCGGCGTAGACGACGCGGCCATCGGCGGCGGCCAAGACCGGGTCGCCGGCCTTGCCCCGAAAGACGAGGCCCTTGCTGCGAGAGTCGTCGAATGGCGTCGATACGGCGCCGTTCGACGGCCATCCCCAGGAGATGTCGTCTGCGCCTTCAGGCGCCGGCGCGGCGACTGTGGCCGGGGCAGCAGGCATGGGCGCGACAACCGGCGCCGGCGTCGGTACGGCCGCGGCCAGCGGTCCGCTGCTGGGGGTCGAAGCCGCGACTCCGCGCGACTCGAGCGGTCGCGTTTCCACGCGGGCAGACGCGACGGGCCGCGCCGTAGCGCTCGAGGGGTCGACACCCGGCGGGACGACGCGGAGCACCTGCCCGACCTCGACCTGGTTGGGATTGTCGAGATTGTTCCAACGGACCAGATCCTTCCAGTTCTGTCCGTTGTCGAGGCCGATCCGGATCAATGTGTCGCCAGGCTTGATCGTGTAGTAGCCCGGACGCACAGCGACATCCGTCCCGGCCGGTCGCGGTGCCTCGGTCGGCGCGCTGCCGACCGGGCTGGCTGCCGCAAGCGTGGCGCGTGGCGTGCCCGACCGTTCTTCAACGGGCGCACGATGCGGGGACGACGCGCAGCCGGCGATGACGATCGCAGCGGAGAAAGCCGCCGCGATACGGGCGAGTCGATGCAATGGGCGCATCGCGACAACGGGGTTCAGTGACATGGAAAAACTTCGATCTTCGTCATCGGCCAAGTCCTGATTTTAGTGGAACGAACCTGACCCCTTCGTGGACGCTGCGAGCGTAGCCGTTCTCACTGCGGTCGACGACCACGAGCGCCTGCCGGCCTGGCGCCTGCTGCACCGGGGAGACGATCCGCCCGCCGATGGCGAGCTGTTCCAGCCAGGCTGCGGGGAGTTCGTCGCCACCGGCGGCGGCAATGATGCTGTCGTAGGGCGCTCCCGGTGCGTGGCCCAGCATGCCGTCCCCGAAAACCAGCCGCAACCGGTTCGAGCGCATCGGCCCCAGCAGGTCACGAGCCTTGTCGTGGAGCGATTTCAGACGTTCGACCGAGACGACGCGCAGCGCAAGCTCGGCGAGCAGCGCCGCCTGATAGCCGCAGCCGGTGCCGACCTCCAGCACGGCGCCAAGGCTGCGAGTCCGGCGCGCGTTGGCACCGTCCATCAGCAGCTCGATCATCCGTGCGACCACCGATGGCTTCGAGATCGTCTGGCCGTGGCCGATGGGCAGACTGGTGTCTTCGTAAGCTTGCGTGGCAAGCGCGGCATCGACGAAGAGATGACGCGGCACCACGTTGAAGGCGGCAAGGACGGCCTCGTGGTTGACACCGCCGCCCCGCAGTCGCTCGGTCATGCGTCGGCGCACGTCGGCCGAGTCGAGGCCCAGCCCTGCTGCGACCGGACGTCGGCCGGCGTCGGCGTGGGCGGCGGCGGCATGGCGCTGCGGTCGGAGCACCGTGCGTGGGTCGGCGACGTTGTTCCTTGCGGGAGACGGCACTTGCGACGATGTCCCACCACCCGGGAGCCGATTCAGGATCAGGGGAAACTTTCGCGGCGGTGGCGCGCCGGTCGTCATCCCTGTGCGGAATCGGTCCAGCGGCGCCACTGCGGCAGTGTGGCGTGATCGGTGAGGTCGACGTGCAACGGCGTGACGGAGACGTCACCCTCGCCGGTGGCGTGAAAGTCGGTGCCCGGCCCGGCCTCGCGCGCGTGACCGGCGGGGCCGATCCACCAGAGTGGGTCGCCGCGCGGACTGAGCTGGCGGATGACCGGTTCGCTCGAGTGCCTGCGACCAAGTCGAGTCGTGCGCAGCGGTCGCATGTCGGCGTCGGGGCGGTTCGGAATGTTGACGTTCAACAGGTAGTGAGCCGCTTCGGGCGGATGACTGAGCACCTGCTGGATGACACTGCGCGCGACGCGCCCTGCCGCATCGAGATCTTTCCAGCCCTTGTCCACTTGCGAAAAGGCGATCGCCGGGATGCCGAACAGGAAACCCTCCATCGCGGCTGCGACCGTGCCCGAATAGAGCGTGTCGTCGCCCATGTTGGCGCCCTGATTGATGCCGGAAACGACGAGGTCGGGGCGATGTTCGAGCAGGCCGGAAAGAGCAAGATGGACGCAGTCGGAAGGCGTGCCGTTGATGTATCGATAGCCGTTGGCGGCGGTGTAGACAGACAAGCCCCGATTGAGCGTCAACGAGTTCGATGTGCCGCTGGCATTCTGCTCGGGAGCAACGATGTCGAGCTCGCCGAGACCCTCGCATGCCTGCACCAGCGCGGCCAGGCCGGGTGCGAGATAACCGTCGTCGTTGGCGATGAGGATACGCATCGCCGGATTGTAGGAGTCGCGCTGTGTGACGCATGTCTTGCAGCGCCGCTGCGTATCATCGTTTCGCGCCGGCCCCAGTCGTCATCGCTCACCCACGAGGCTCGAAATCATGCATGCATGGCTCTGCGAAAACCCGATCGGCGTCGAGGCGCTGCAATGGAAGGAATTGCCCACGCCCGAGCCCAAGGCCGGTGAGGTACGCGTCGCCATTCGCGCCGCCAGTCTCAACTTCCCCGACTTGCTGATCGTGCAGAACAAGTACCAGATGAAGCCGTCGCTGCCATTCGTGCCCGGCTCCGAATATGCCGGCGTCGTCGAGGCCGTGGGCGACGGCGTGACGAACCTGAAGGTCGGCGACGCCGTTGCCGCGTTCGGCGGCACGGGCGGCTTCGGCACCCACGCGATCGCGGCGGCAGCGCTGGTCATGCCGTTGCCGCCCGGCTTCGGCTTCGACGACGCAGCAGCCTTCGTGCTTACCTACGGCACCAGCCATCACGCGCTTGTCGACCGGGCCCGGCTTCAACCCGGCGAGACGCTGCTCGTGCTCGGCGCTGCCGGTGGCGTCGGCACGGCGGCCATCCAGATCGGCAAGGTCATGGGCGCGCGCGTCATCGCGGCGGCATCGAGCGACGAGAAGTGCGAGCTGTGCCGCTCGATTGGCGCCGACGAGACGATCAACTACGGCACCGCCCACATCCGCGACGAGTTGAAGCGGCTCACCGGCGGCAAGGGCCCGGACGTTGTGTACGACCCGGTCGGCGGCGACATGGCCGAGCCGGTGTTCCGCTCGATCGCATGGCGCGGCCGCTACCTTGTTGTCGGCTTCGCGCAAGGCGGCATCCCCGCCCTGCCCTTCAATCTGGCGCTGCTCAAGGGCGCATCGATCGTCGGTGTGTTCTGGGGCGACTTTGCGCGCCGCGAACCGGAGGCGCATGCCAAGGCACTGGCGGAACTGGCGCAGTGGTACCGCGAAGGCCGGATCAAGCCGGTCATCGACCGTCGTCTGCCCATGCGTGAGCTCCCGGCCGCCTATGCCCTGATGGGCAGCCGCAGTGTGCGTGGCAAGCTGGTGATGACGAACGACTGAGGTCGTCGAGTCCGGGCGGTTTTGTCGGAGCGCTCCAGTTCGACGCGACGCTGCCGATAAGTCCTCGTGATGGTCAGAACCGCTTGGCTCGCAGGATTGGCGTGGTGGACTGCAGCGTCGATCGCGAGCGCCAGCGGTACCGACATGCGCCCGGGTAGGTTGCAACCTCGAGACACAGCGAAGTCACGCTTGCAAGACGCCCAGAAGCAGAAACTCCTCGCGAAACTGCGGAACGATGCGCCAAGTCACGCAGATCGGGCACCGACCGACACGCTGGCGCTGCCGATCTTCGCTGACCGTCGCATACCTTGAGGAGGATGATCGGGCCCATGGAGTCTGGGCGGATCGCTGACTTTCGTCAGTCTCGGATGGGGTGGCTGATGGGGCTCGAACCCACGACAACAGGAATCACAATCCTGGACTCTACCAACTGAGCTACAGCCACCACCGAAGTCACAAGTATAGCCAGGGCCTACGCGTCGGGACGCACGTCACGGCGCGTCCCGGTACTCGCCCGCGACCACCGAATCAACGTGGCTCGCTGGCCGCGCCCTCACGCTGTGTGGCGAGCGCGCCGGTGTCGATGCTGACCTTGTAACGCGACTTCAGTGCGGCGTAGTACGCCTGTGTTTCGGCATCGCCCCAAACTTGCGCGTACTGGCTGTTCGCCTTGACCGAATCGCCCACGCTTGGGTCGCGGCCCAGTACTTTCGTGACCCGCGCCAATGCATAACCGGCGTCGCCCAGATCGACTCCGACCAGAGCTGGCAGTGTCGCGGCGGGCGCCTTCAACACGGCGTCGATCAAAGCCGGAGGAACATCGCGCGCCTGCGCCCGCGAAACGACCTGTGAGGTGTCGGCGATGGACGTTGCCGGTGCTGCGCGCGCGACCGCCAGGCGCTCGGCACCGAGCTTGTGCGCCATGGCGATCGCCTGAAGGGTCGCCAGGCGAGCTCGGACCTTGTCCTTGACGTCGACAAGCGGTTGTTGATGCGCCGGCACGTACTTCAGGACGCGCCCGGCGGCGAGCTGGTTCGAGCCGACGTCGACGGCTTTCGTGTTGCGTTTGTCGCGCGTCACGTCGCTGGCGAACAGGGCCTCGATGAAACCGGCATTGGCAAGCGGGCCGGTGGCGCCCGGCGCGACAGTGCGCGTGACGTGGTCGGCCTTTCGGATCTCCAGGTTCCATTTGTCGGCCGCAGGCTTCAGGCTGTCGGCCTGCTCGTAGACGGTGTCGGCGAACTCGACCGCGGCCTCGGCGAATTTCTTCTGCGCCAGTTGGCCACGCACTTCGTTCTCGAGTTCCGCCCGCACCGACTCGAAGCTCTTCGTGTCGCCACCGCGAGCGCCGGTGACCTGGATGATGTGGAAGCCGAAGTTGCTTTCGACGATGCCGCTGATCTCGCCCTGCTTGAGGTCGAACGCGGCGTCGAGTCCTTCGATGGCGCCGCGGGCGAACCAGTCGAGATCTCCGCCCTTCGCCGCGGAACCTTCGTCCTGCGAATTCTTGCGCGCAACTTCAGCGAACGACGACGGATTCTTGCGAACCTCCGCGAGCAGCTGCTCGGCCTTCGCCCGGGCCTTGTCTCGGTCGGCCTTGGGCGCGTTTTTGTCGACCTGGATGAGGATGTGACTGGCGCGGCGTTCCGCGGGCGAGGTGTAGCGCTTTTCATTCTCGGCGTAGTACTTGCGCAGGTCTGCGTCGGACACGGAGATGCCCTTCTTCAGCCCCTCCAGGTCGAGCACGACGTACTCGACGCTCTCCTCTTCCGGTGCCTGGAACTGCGCAGCGTTGGCCGGATCCTTGTAGAAGGCCTCGATCTCGGCGTCGGTGGGAGTGACCTTGGCGAGGTAGTCCTTGGTGTCGAAGCGCACCACCTGCACCTCGCGCTGCTGGTACAGAGCGTCGAGCGCATCTGACGCCGAAGTTGCCGGCGCCATGGCCGTGCCGACCAGACCCTGCAAAACCTGGCGGCTGCCGATGTCCTGGCGCAGGCGCTCGGCAAAACCCGCCGACGACAAACCGAGCGACGCCAGCGTGTCACGGTTGACGCTGCCATCCGGATTGCGTAGCTGCGCGAACTCCGGATCGTTCTTGAACAGGCGCTCCAGCCTGTCATCGCTCGGTGTGAGGTGGAGCTTGTCGGCGGCCACGAGAAGCACCCGCTCGCGCACCAGTGCATCGAGGGCAAGGCGGCGCATTTCCGGCGTTTCGAAGAGCTTCGGGTCAATGCCGGGCATCTGCCTTCGCATGCGGTCGAGCCGGTCGCGCATCGCATTGTCAAGCTCGAGTTGCGTGATCGGCTGGCCGGCCACGCTGGCAAGCGACTGCTGATCGCCTCCCGAGATACGGCTGTACCCCTGGATGCCGACGAAGGCGAACGCGGGGAAAATGAGCAGCACCAGGACGAACTGGAGTGCGCGAGTGTGTCGGCGGAAAAAATCGAACATCGTTTGGGGGAGCGAACCCGAGATGGAATGCGAAACGGGCGAACGAAGCCCGCCCTCGTTCGAGGCCGCGAATTCTAGACGAGGCCCTGTGAGCCGAAGGCGCGCGCGCCGGGTCGATTGGTGGGTGCTGAGGGGCTCGAACCCCCGACCTACGCCGTGTAAAGGCGCCGCTCTAACCAGCTGAGCTAAGCACCCCTGCGGGAACGCGTCCCGGTATCAGTTCAGCGCGTCCTTCAAGGCTTTGCCCGGTCGGAACTTGGGCACCTTGGCGGCCTTGATCTTGATCGCTGCGCCGGTGCGTGGGTTGCGGCCTGCACGCGCCGCGCGTTTGCCGACGCTGAACGTGCCGAATCCTACAAGCGAGACGGTGTTGTTCTTCTTGAGGCTCGTCTTGACGCCGCCGATCACGGCCTCCAGCGCGCGAGAAGCCGCCGCCTTGGAAATGTCGGCCTGCTTGGCGATGTGCTCGATCAGTTCGCTCTTGTTCATGAATGTTCCCCCTCAGGAATCTGTGTCTCTATGGAATTCGGTGCCGCTTCGAACAGGCTGCGAATGGAACGCGTGCCGGGGCGAAACCATTACAGCGTCGCGCTACTGCAGTGTCAAGCAGGGTTGGCGATTCTATTGAGGCCGTGCATCAAGTTTGGCAGGGCGTTCCCTCGTTCCACGCCTGACGAAGCGACGTCATGTGATTGTCGCGTCGCCACGTCGTGCCATTGACGACACGCGGTGCCCATCGGCGACCGCCGCGGCGACGGCGCGGCCGAGGTCGCCGGTACTGGCGGTGCCGCCGAGGTCTCTCGTCCTGGGGGCGTGCGAGTCGGGCTCGAGCACCGCCTCGATGGCCGCCATCAGCGCATCGTGTGCATCACGATGACCAAGGAAATCGAGCATCAGCGCGCCCGACCAGATCTGGCCGATCGGGTTCGCGATGCCGCGGCCGGCGATATCGGGCGCGGAGCCATGGACCGGTTCGAACAGCGAAGGATGCTCGCGCGTGGGATTGAGGTTGGCCGAAGGCGCGATGCCGATCGTGCCGGTGCACGCCGGTCCGAGATCGCTGAGGATGTCGCCGAAGAGGTTGCTGGCCACGACAGTGTCGAAGATCTGGGGCCGCTGGACGAAGTGCGCGCACAGGATGTCGATGTGGTAACGATCGACCCTGACCTCGGGATAGTGCTTCGCCATGGCATCGAAGCGCTCGTCCCAGTACGGCATGGTGATGGCGATGCCGTTCGATTTGGTTGCCGACGTGAGGTGCTTCTTCGGACGCGACATCGCCAGCTCGAACGCATATTTCAGGACGCGGTCGATGCCGACGCGCGACATCACCGTCTCCTGGACAACGACTTCGCGGTCGGTGCCTTCGAACATTCGGCCGCCGATGCTGGAGTACTCACCCTCGGTGTTCTCGCGCACGATCATCATGTCGATGTCGCCCGCCGACAGGCCGGCCAGCGGCGAGCGCACGCCGGGCATGAGACGAGCCGGTCGCATGTTCACGTACAGATCGAATTCCCGCCTGAACTTGAGCAGGGATCCCCACAAGGAGACGTGGTCGGGCATTTTTTCCGGCCAGCCGACGGCGCCGAAGAAGATCGCGTCGTGACCGCCGATCTTTTCCTTCCAGTCGACCGGCATCATGGTGCCGTGGCGCTCGTAGTAGGGCCACGACGCGAAGTCGAAGTGGTCGAAGGCCAGGCCGATGCCGAAGCGGCTGGCGACGGCCTCGAGGGCTCGCAGGCCTTCGGGCATCACCTCCGTTCCGATGCCGTCACCGGCGATGACGGCGATGCGATGGGTGATTGTCATGACGGTGTCTCCAGAGAAGCCGGGCGCAATGATGGCCGCACGACGATGGCCACGCCGGCCACGGTCAGCGCCATGCCGATCATCATCAGCGGCGTGAACGATTCGCCGAACATGAACCACGCCATGAGCGCGGTGCACGGCGGCACGAGATAAAGCAGGCTGGTCACCGCCGTCGCCTCGCCGCGATGGATGAGCAGGTAGAGGAGTGAACTGCCGCCGAGCGTCAGGGCCACGACCGACCAGGCCATGGCCGCGACGAGATCGAGATGCCAGTCCATGGGCTCCGTTTCGAGAAGCGCCAGCGGCAGGCAGACGACGAACGCGGCAACCATCTGAACAGCGCTCGCCGTGCGCACGTCGCAGGCACCGACGAAGCGCTTCTGGTACAGCGTGCCGGCCGTGATGCCCATCAACGCGATCACTGCCATCGCCAGGTTGGCGGCATGGATCTCACCGGCGCCGAGCTTGCGCCACACCACCAGCGCCAGCCCGACGAGGCCAAGCAACAAGCCGAGCCATTGCCGCGACGAGACATGGCTGGTGCCACGTGCCGAGGTGCTGCGCGCCACCCAGAGCGCCGTCAGCACCGGCTGCAGGCCGACCAGCAGGGCGACCGTCCCGGCCCCGATGCCGGCCTTGACGGCCGACCACACGCCCCCGAGGTAGCCGGCCTGCATCAGGACGCCGGTGACGGCGAGGTGCATCCATTGATCACGGCCGGATGGCCAGGCCGCACCGGCCCACGCGACCCAGGCGACGAGGCACATCGCCGACAGCGCAAAGCGCACGACCAGAAAGCTGAAGGGCGGCGAATGCGGCATCGCCAGCCTGGCAGCCACGAAGCCGGTCGACCAGATCAGCACGAAGACCCACGGCATGGCCGCGATCAGGGCGGGACGGTGGCCGGCGCCGACAACGCCTTCAGCTGACACGCGCGCGGATTTCCGGCAGGGCCTTCTGGAGGTAATAGACCATCGACCAGATCGTCAGCACTGCCGAGACGATGATCAATATCGTGCCCCACCAGGCCGTGTCGATGAGGCCGAAGAGTCGGCCGTCGTAGAGCAGGAAAGGGATCGCGACCATCTGCACGACGGTCTTGACCTTGCCCAGCATGTGCACTGCGACGCTGCGCGCGGCACCGATCTGCGCCATCCACTCGCGCAGCGCCGAGATCGCAATCTCGCGACCGATGATGACCAGGGCAATGAACGCGTCGAGCCGATGCAGCTGAACCAGCACCAGCAAGGCCGCGGTGACGAGGAACTTGTCGGCGACCGGGTCGAGAAAGGCGCCGAACGACGACGTCATGTTGAGCCGGCGTGCCAGATAGCCGTCGGCCCAGTCGGTGAGCGCAAAGACGATGAACAGGCCCGTGCCGACGATGTTCTGCGTCGCCGTCGACAGGCTCGTGTAATACACGCCGACGATCACCGGGATCGCGAGAATTCGCGCCCAGGTCAGCAGCGTCGGCAGGTTGAAGAACATGGGCCGATTGTGCCCAAGCACGTTGGCCGCCATGGTCGCGGGGTCGGCTCCGCTGCCTCCGCGGGCGTCGTCTACCGCTAGTCGAGGGTGCGCGGCTTGAACTTGCGGTCGTCGTCGAAGAGAAAGGTCTCGACGAATTTCCAGGGCTTCGGCAAGTGCGACACGTCGCCGTACGGTGCCGCCCGCTGCACGGAGTCGACGGCGATGCGCAATGTGTCCTTGGCCTGGCGCGGCTGGCGAAGGATTTCGATCCTGCGCACGCTGCCGTCGCGGTTGAGCTCGATCTCGAGCACCGGGATGGCGAGCAGCTGGTCCGGCACCTTGCCCATGTAGGTGATGTCGGGGTTGGCAGCGACGAGGCGCTCGGCTGCCTGCCTGCGCACCTCCGCCCAGTTGCGCTTGGTCGCGGGCGGCGGCAGGGCCTTGCGCGGTGAGAGCACCGGTGCCGTCATCACGATCGCGGGGGCCGTCGGCGCAGGCGGGTTGCCGGTCGCGGCCGACGGGGCCGTGCCGATGCTGCTGCCGGGCGCCTCGCCCGGCGCCTTGTCGGGACCGGAGCATGCCGCGATCACCGCGCTCATCGACACCACCAGTCGACCGGCAACGACACGCGCCGTGACGGCCCTCTCGAGTTCAGTGCAGCGCACGATAGATTTCCTCCGCGAGTTCGCGTGATATGCCTTCGACGCTGACGAGGTCTTCGACGCTGGCCTGGCCAACGCCGCGCGCACCGCCGAATCGCTGCAGGAGTTTCGCGCGTTTGCGCGGCCCGATGCCGGCGATCTCCTCGAGCTTGCTGGCACCCGTGCGCACACTGGCACGGCGCGCCCGCATTCCGGTGATGGCGAAGCGATGCGCCTCGTCGCGGATCTGCGCCACCAGCATCAATGCCGCCGACTCGCGACCAAGGCCGACCTTCGGGCGACCGTCGGCGAACAGCAGCTCCTCGAGGCCGACCTTTCTGCCCTCGCCCTTCTCGACGCCGACGATGCGCGACAGCTCGATGCCGAGCTCCTCGAAGACCTCGCGCGCGACGCCGACCTGGCCACGGCCGCCGTCGACGAGAACCAGGTCGGGCAGCCGCGCCGTGCCCTGCGCCGCAGCCTCGACAAGCTTGGCATAGCGGCGCACCAGCACCTGGCGCATGGCGGCGTAGTCGTCGCCCGGCGTGATGCCGGCGATGTTGTATCGGCGGTATTGCGAGCTCTGCATCTTGTGCGCCTCGAAGACCACGCAGGAGGCCTGAGTTGCCTCGCCGGCGGTGTGGCTGACGTCGAAACACTCGATACGGAACGAATGCAGGTCCTCGACGACGATCTCGAGCGCATCGACCAGCGCCCTCGTTCGTGCCTGCTGCGAGCCCTCCTCGGCAAGAAGCTGCGCCAGCCTGATGCCCGCGCCCTGAATGCACATGTCGAGCCAGGCGCGGCGCGGCTCGCGCGGTTGATGCAGGACCGTCGCGCGGACATCGCTTCGCGCTGCCAGGGCCTCGATCAACGCCTTGTCGACGCCATGGCTCACGACCAGCAGCGGCGGCATGCCGCCGTCGAGGTAGTGCTGGGCGATGAAGGCCTCGAGGACACGCACTTCGGGGCTCGACGCGCGCTCGGCGCTTTCGCCGCCCTCGTCACCGTCCTCCGCCTCGATGGCGCTCTCGAGATGCTTCGGGAAATAGGGGCGATCGCCGAGATGGCGGCCACCGCGCACCATCGCCAGGTTGACGCAGGCGCGGCCGCCGTCGACCTTGACGGCGAGGATGTCGGTGTCGACCGAACGGGCGCCGGTGTTGTCCTCGACCGCCTGCTGGTGCAGCACGCGCGACAGTGCGCCGATCTGGTTCCTGATCTCGGCCGCCTGCTCGAATTTCAGCGCTTCGGCGCGCGCCATCATCTGCGCCTGCAGCGCGTCCATCAACTCCTGCTGGTCGCCCTGCAGAAAGCGCTCGGCATTGGCGACGTCCTGCGCGTAGTCGTCGGGGGAGATGTAGCCGACGCACGGGCCCGAGCAGCGCTTGATCTGGTAGAGCAGGCACGGCCGCGTCCGGTTCGCGAACACGGTGTCTTCACAGGTGCGCAGATG
>JBDTCA010000020.1:0-2722 GCA_039923815.1 Caldimonas sp.
GCGCCTGCATGCCGCCGAGACTGCCGCCGAGCACGGCCGCGAGCCTGGTGATGCCGAGTGCGTCGACGAGACGGGCCTGCGCATCGACCCAGTCCTCGACCGTCACCACCGGAAAGTCGCTGCCGTAGCTGCGCTCCGGATGATCCGGGTCGGGGCTCGTCGGGCCGGTCGAGCCGAAGCACGAACCGGGGTTGTTGACGCCGATGACGAAGAAGCGGTCGGTGTCGAGCGGCTTGCCGGGGCCGACGAGGTTGTCCCACCAGCCCTCGCTCCTGGCCTGGCCGGCATAGGTGCCGGCGACGTGGTGGGAGGCATTGAGCGCATGGCACACCAGCACCGCGTTGCTGCGTGCCGCGTTCAGCGTGCCGTAGGTTTCGTAGGCGAGCGTGTAGTCACGCAGCAGGGTGCCGCTGGCGAGCGGCAGCGGCACGGCGAAGTGCATCGATTGCGGCAGGACGTCGCCGAGAGCGGCCATGACAGGAGGGTGCAGACGACAAAAAACCCGGCACCGCCAAAGCGGGACACCGGGTTTCGGATCCTGTCTTTAGCCGAATTTATAAAGCGCCCGCAAGCCGGAACAAATCAGCGCTGAAGGAGCGAATTATAGAGGGGGACCCCGCCGGGAGCCGGACGGCCGCCGGCGGCGCATCATCGGCCGCCGCCGAACCGGCAGCGCTTCGCATCGAACCGAGCCATGGACTACCAGCGCGTCCTCACCGAGATCCACGAAGCACTGAGGCCGTCGCTCGGCCGCGAAGGCCGCGTCGCGAGCTACATCCCGGCCCTGGCGCGAGTGCCGGCCGACCGCTTCGGCATCGCCCTGCGAACGACCGACGGCCTGCAAGCCGCGGCCGGCGACGGCGCCGAGCCGTTCTCGATCCAGAGCATCTCCAAGCTGTTCACCTTGACGCTGGCCCTGCGGCTCATCGGCGAACCGCTCTGGGAGCGCATCCACCGTGAGCCTTCGGGCAACCCGTTCAACTCGCTGGTGCAGCTGGAGAGCGAGCAGGGCGTGCCGCGCAACCCGTTCATCAATGCCGGCGCCATCGCCGTTGCCGACCGGCTGATCAGCGTCGGTGCCGCCAAGCGGCGGCTGCTGGAAATGCTGACCGACCTGGCCGGCGAGCCGATCGCCTTCGACGGCGAAGTCGCTGCCTCGGAGGCGGGCACCGGCTACCGCAACATCGCGCTCGCCAACTTCATGAAGAGCTTCGGCAGGCTCGACAACGAGGTCGGCGAGGTGCTCGACCTCTACTTCCACCAGTGCGCCGTGCGCATGAGCTGCGTGCAGCTGGCGCGCGCCGCCGGCTACCTTTGCCGCGACGGCGCCCACCCCCTCGGCGGCGACCCCGTGGTCAGCGAGCGCCAGGCCCGCCGCCTCAACGCCCTCATGCTCACCTGCGGCACGTACGACGCCGCCGGCGACTTTGCCTACCGCATCGGCCTGCCGTGCAAGAGCGGCGTCGGCGGCGGCATCGTCGCGGTGGTGCCGGACCGTCTCACGCTCGCCGTCTGGTCGCCCGCGGTCGACGGCAGCGGCAATTCGGTGCTGGGGACGTTGGCGCTCGAGATGTTCGCTTCGCGGACAGGGTTGTCGATCTTCTGATCCTTGCCGTCACGGTCTAGCCGATGGCCGCGGCGCCCGACTCATCGCGTGCCTGCCGCCAACCATTCGGAAACCTCGACCAACGAATCGAAGAATCCATCCGCGTCCACGCCTCGCACCGGCTCGCCATGGTTGTAGCCATAGGTCGCCAGAACGACCGGGCAGCCGGCCGCCCGCGCCGCCCGTGCATCGTTGCTCGAGTCGCCCACCATCAATGTGCGTGACGGCACCGTGCCGAGCGCTTCGCAGGTCTTCACGAGCGGCATCGGATCGGGCTTGATGCGCTCGAACAGATCGCCGCCGTGGACGATCTCGAAGTGGCCGCCGAGCCCGGTCGTCGCCAGCAGCGACCTGGCGAACGCTGTCGGCTTGTTGGTGAGGCAGGCCAGACGCAGGCCGCGCTTGCGCAACGCGGCCAGGCCCTCGACGACGCCGGGATATACCGCGGCATGGCGACCGTTGACTTCGCCGTAGAGGCTGCGGTAGCGCTCTCGGCCGCGCGCAACCAGGCCGGCGTCGACCGCCGTGCCGCCGGAAACGTGTTCGAGGACGGCGCCGACGAGATGGTCGCCGCCCTTGCCGATCAGGGCCGAGACGACGGCCGCGGACACCGCGGGCTGGCCAAGCTCGTCGAGCATCAGGCCGATGGCGACAGCGAAGTCGGGCAAGGTATCGACCATGGTTCCGTCGAGGTCGATCATGGCGGCGTCGAGCGTGGGCAGCGGGTTCATGCCACGACGATATCGCGCAGCGCGGTCGCACAATCGGCGCCGGCCGAAGCGGCCCGGAGGCGCGCCATGGAATGGTTCGAGGGATTCGAGGGCGGCCTGCATTCGGCGGGCGAGGTCGAGCTGTTCGCACGCACCGGCGGCAACCGCGACAAGCCGGCGCTGCTGTTGCTGCACGGCTACCCGCAGACCCACGTCATGTGGCACCGCGTCGCCCGGGTGCTGGCACCCGACTTCTCGCTCGTCGTGCCCGACCTGCGCGGCTACGGCGATTCGACCAAGCCGGCGCCCGACGCGTCGCCGCAAGCCGACCACGCCCGCCACAGCAAGCGCGCCATGGCCGCCGACCTGGCAGCGCTGATGACGGGCCTCGGCCATCGCCGCTTCG
>JBDTCA010000021.1:0-6754 GCA_039923815.1 Caldimonas sp.
CGATCGTCGAAGGACCGTTGGGGTTCGACAACGCCGTCTCGGCCGAAGCCGCCCGCATCAAGGGAATCGTCTCGCAGGTGGCCGGAAGCCCCGACCTGCTGATCGTGCCCGACCTCAACGCCGGCAATCTGCTCTACAAGAGCTTCGTCTACCTCGGCGGCGCCGAGTGCGCCGGCGTCGTGCTCGGCACCACCGTGCCGATCGTGCTCACGTCGCGGGCCGATTCGCTGGCGGCACGGGTCGCATCGGTGGCGCTGGCCTCGTTCGTGGCGCGGGCTGCGGCCCATCGGCGGCCAGGCGGCCAGGCGTAGGCGCAACGACACGACCGGTCAGTTCCTGTTGCCCGTGGATCGATCCAGACGCCGGGCGACGCGGCCCACCGTCAGGCCCTGGACGAAGACCGAGAACACGACCACGCTGTAGGTCAGGGCCAGGATCGTCTCGCGTTCTGCGCTCGCCGGCAGCGACAGCACCAGCGCCACCGAGATGCCGCCGCGCAAGCCGCCCCAGGTGAGCACGCGCCAGGCGCCAGCGGGCAGCGAGAAGGCGTGCTTCAGCAGCAGGACCGGCAGGCCCACGGAGACGAATCGTGCCGCCAGCGTGATGACGATGGCGGCCGCCGCTGCCCAGGCCAGGCTGGCCGGGATCGGCACCAGCACCACCTCCAGGCCGACGAGCACGAAGAGCACGGCATTGAGGATGGAATCGAGCAGCTCCCAGAACATGTCGACGTGGAGCTCGGTCTTGTCCGACATCGCCGAAGCCCGTCCGTGGTTGCCGACGATGAGCCCCGCGACCACCATCGCCAGAGGTCCCGACACGTGCAGGTGGGTGGCCAGCGCGTAGCCCCCGAGCACGGCTGCGAGCGTGAGCAGCACTTCTTCCTGGTAGCTGTCGATGCTCTTGAGCAGTCGGAACGTCACGTACCCGAGGACGAGCCCGAAAGCGATGCCGCCGCCCGCCTCGCGGGCCAGCAGCAGCGCCGAGTCACCGAACGAAGGCACCGAGTCGGACACGGCGATGCCGAGCAGCAAGCTGAAGAGCACGACGCCCAGGCCGTCGTTGAAGAGCGACTCGCCGACGATGACGGTCTCGATGCTCTTCGGCGCGCCTGCCGACTTCAGGATGCCGATGACCGAGATCGGGTCGGTCGGCGAGATGAGGGCGCCGAAGACGAGGCAGTAGGCGAGCGGCAGCGACAGGCCGAGCCACGGCAGGGCAGCCCAGAGGCCGAGCCCGACGATTGCCGTCGAGACCACGGTGCCCACGACGGCAAGCGACGCCACCTGCCAGCGGTAGGCGCGAAGGTCGCCGAGCTCGACATGCAGGGCACCGGCGAAAAGCAGCATCGACAGCATGCCCTGCATGAGCACCTGCGAGAAGTCGATCGACGACAGCATCGAGACTTCGTAGTCGTGCAGGCCGCTGACGCCCAGTCGGTCGAGGCCGATGAGCGCGAACGACAGCAGCATCGCGATGGCCATCACGCCGATCGTCGTCGGCAGGCGCAGGAAGCGATGGCTGCAGTACGCGAGCAGCGCGGTCAGGACGAGGCAGGCGACGGCAATCTCGAACATGGCGGTCTCAGGCCGAGCCGGTCGCCGTGTCGAGCACGAGGGCGGTGGCGCCGCGCGACGCGACGGCCGCGAAGCGAGTGTGGCGGCTGTGCACGTCGAGCAGGTCGGCTGGCGTCTTCACATCGCGTTGGGCATCGCCGAGGATCAGCTCGGCATGGCGGCTCAGCTCGGCCAGGCGAGACGGGGCGCGCTCGCAGCCGGCCACCGCGGTCAGCACCTCGAGCATGCGGATCAGGACCGCGGCGCTGCCGGCGGCGTTCTGGCGTATCAGGTGGAACATGGCGTCGACGAGGCCACCGTAGTCGACCGCCGGAACGACGAGCACGCAGCGGCCCTGGCGCAGATGGGCACCGCTCGGCAGCGTCAGCGAGACCAGGTCGCACAAGGCGGCACCGAGCCTGTCGAGTGCGTTCATGGCCGTGTGCGGGTCGTTGATGCCGGGCGAGAGTGCGCGCACCGCGACCTCGACGAGCTGCCGGACGGCGTACTCGAGGTCGTCGGCGCTGGAGCGTTCGGCCTTCAGCGTCGTCGCCTTGCCGATGGCCTGCGTCAAGCCATCGACCGCCGGCACCGCGAGCGCGATGGCGGCGCCGGGAAAGACGTAGTCGCCGGCACGAACGAGCAGGCGCAGCCGGGTCTGGTGGGCATCGGCCCAGTCGGCGAGGCCGTCGGTGTCGATGTGCTCGACGTAGCCGCGCCGCCGGTCGATCGTCACGGCGGCATCGCGCCACGTCGACGCGGCGGGCAGCGGCACCGGCGGCGCATGCGTGCCGAGTCGTTCGACCGCCACCCGCACCTCGCCGCTGACCAGCTCGATGACGGTGTCGACGTTGATGCGGCCGGCCATGTGGCCGACGAAATACACCAGCGTGCCGACGCAGACGAAAGCCAGCAGGATGCCGACGCTCATCGACAGGTGCGGCACGAAGCCGCCCTCTGCCTGCGTACGCACGCTGCGCAGCACCATCAGCGCATAGGAGAAGGTACCGAGGAACGCACCGAGCGTGATCTGGTTGCCTCGGTCATGCGTGAAATTGCGCAGCAGCCGCGGCCCCATCTGGCCGGCCGCCAGCGAGAGCGCCGCGATGGTGATCGAGAACACCGTGCCGGCCACGCCGATGGTGGAGCCGGCCACCGCGCCGAGCAATGTCCTGGCGCCGGTGCCGCCGCCGTCGTAGAGCAGGGCGCTCTCCAGCAGCCATCGCGGCACGGAGCCGGAGCGGTCGATCGCGACCATCGCCACGCCACTCACGATGCCCGCAACGACCATCAGGCCGGGCACCAGCCCGAAGGAATCGCCCAGGGCGGTGAAGGAGCGGCGGAGCGTTTTCTTCAGCGTCGAGATCATGGCGATGCCGGAGGCAGACGGCCGGTGCAGTGACCGGCCCCGAAGCCGGCCTCGGTCCGGCGCTTCATCGGAACACCACCGTCTTTCGACCGTCGACGAGGACTCTCCGCTCGGCGTGCCAGAGCACGGCCCGAGCCAGCACCGCGCTCTCGATGTCGCGGCCGATCGCCGTGAGCCGAGCCGCATCCATCGTGTGGTCGACGCGAGCGATGTCCTGCTCGATGATCGGACCCTCGTCGAGATCGGCAGTCACGTAGTGCGCGGTGGCGCCGATGAGCTTGACGCCGCGATCCGAGGCCTGCTGGTACGGCCGCGCGCCCTTGAAGCTCGGCAGGAAGCTGTGGTGGATGTTGATGGCGCGGCCAGCCAGCCGCTCGCAGAGATCCTGCGACAGCACCTGCATGTAGCGGGCGAGGACAACGAGCTCGATCTTCTCCGCCGCGACGATCTCGAGCAGCCTCTCTTCGGCCTGCAGCTTGCTCGCAGGCGTGACCGGCAGGTGGTGGAACGGGATGTCGTACGAGGCCGCAAGCTGGTAGAAATCGCGGTGGTTCGAGACGATGGCGCGGATGTCGATCGGCAACAGACCCGAGCGATGCCGGAACAGCAGGTCGTTGAGGCAGTGGCCGAGCCTGGAGACCATGATCACGGCCGGCAAGCGCTCGTCGGCGGCGAACAGGCCCCATGTCATCCGGACCCGCTCGGCGAGTGGCGCGAAGTCACGGCGCAGATCGGCGAGGGCGGCGCCGGCAACGTCGAAGCCCACGCGCATGAAGAACAGGCCGGTGGCGGCGTCGTTGTACTGCGCGGCCTCGGTGATGTTGGCGCGGCGTTCGACGAGAAAGCCCGTGACCGCGTGGACGATGCCGACGTCGTCGGGGCAGGAGAGGGTGAGGACGAAGGCTTCTGGCATGGCGGCTGGGCGCTCGGCGTGACGACTGCGGATCAGAGCTTCTCGTCGCGCATCCAGTACCACTTGTAGAGCATGCGCTGGCCGAGCCGACGGAACGGCGCGAACGCTTGCGAGCGCACCGCACCGAGCACGTTCGGGTACTCGAGGGGTGAATCGTAGATCGGCAGATCGAAGACCTCGTCGTCCGCATCGGCGCCGACGATGCGCTGCGCCAGCCGCTTGCCGGCCCAGGTCGAGAACGAGACGCCGTTGCCACCGTAGCCCAGTGCGTACCAGACGCGTTGCGCGGGATCGGGCCGGGCGATGCGCGGCATCATGTCGTGGCTGACGTCGACCCAGCCCCACCACGAGTACGCGACCTCGATGCCGGCGAGCGGCGGGAACTTGCGGGCGATGGCGTCGGTGAGGAGCTTCAGGTGCGCCGGGTCTTCGGCATCGGCGCCGGTGACGGCGCTGCGGCTGCCCATCTGCAGGCGCTTGTCGGGCAGCAGCCGGTAGTAGAAGCGCAGCGTGCGCGTGTCGGTGAGGAAGGTCTCGGAGCGAAAGTTCGTGGCCGCCAGCTCGGCATCGGTGAGCGGCCGTGTCACCAGCGAGTTGGACAGGATCGGCATGAGCTTGTCGCGAACGATCGGGTTCAGCCCCTGCGACGTGTAGCCGCCCGTGCACACGGCGACGCGCTGCGCCCGCACGGTGCCGCCGGGCGTGCGCAGGTGGTTGACGCCGCCCTCTCGGTGCCAGCCCTGGACCGGGCTCGCGGTATGCAGCGTGGCGCCGAGCGAACGCGCCTTGCGAAGCAGCCCGTAGGTGAGCTTGAGCGGATGGATGCCGACGCCTTCGGGCTCGAACATGGCACCGGCGGCCTCGCGCTCGTCGCAGTAGTCGCGCCGCACCTCGGCGGCGCTCAGCATGCGGGTCGCGTACCCGAACGTGTTGCGCATCAGCTCGGCCTCGCGGGCGAGCACCGGCAGGCGATCGGCGCGGTGGGCGAGATAGAGGTGGCCGCCGTCGAAAGCGTCGCAGTCGATCTCGCGCGTCAGGCCCTTGAAGTTTTCGAAGCCGGTGCGGATCTCGGTGTCGAGGCGCCTGGCGACGTCGATTCCCCAGCGCGCGATCCACTGCGACCGCTTCAGCCGGCCGCTGGCGTTCTGGCCCTGGCCGCCGCTGCGGCTCGAGCAGCCCCACGAGACCTGGTTGGCCTCGAGCACGACGGCGCGCACGCCGTGCTCCTGGGCGAGATAGAGCGCGGTCGAAATGCCGGTCGAGCCCGAGCCGATGACGACGACGTCGGCATCGATGTCGCCACGCACCGGGCCGTCGTCGTCGGGTGGGGCGCCGGCGGTGGCGGCCCAGTAGCTCGGCGCGTAGGCCCGGCCGGCGCCCGGGTCGGCGGCCACGAGCGGGTCGTAGCGCGGGTCGTAGCGGGTGTCGTTGTCCACCCCGTGCCTACTTCGCGGCGGGTGGGGCCGAGCGGGCTTTGCGAAAAACGTTCTTCAGCGTGATCTTGCCGTCCCTGAACTCGAACAGATCGACACCGTCGGTCTCGATGCGAGCGCCATCGGCGCCGGTGCCGGTGAAGGTCCACTCCGAGCTGCCGCTGTTTCCGCAAACGCGATGGCGGCCGTTTTCCCACTGCGCGTCGGGCACCGCCTGCCAGGCTGCGGCGAACGCGGTGCGCACCGCAGCGGGGCCGCTGTGCCGCGTCCCGAAGGCCTCGGTGCCGGCGGCTGTCTGGAAGACGCAGTCGTCGTGCATGAAGCTCATCAGGGCGTCGATGTCGTGGCGGTTCCAGGCGTCGCTGAACGCGGCGAGGGTGGCTTCGGTGACAGGCTGCGGCATCGTCGGGTCTCGTCGTTCGGAATCGCGCGAGCGTAGTCCGAGGCGATGCGTGCGGCTAGCGCCAGATGCCGCGAATCGCACGAGCCAGCGGGGTCGCGTCGATACACTCGAAGCCATGGCCGGCCCCGAATCGATCCAATGGGCAAGTCTCTTCGAGCTGACGGGCGAGCCGGCCCTGCCGCTGCAGACACGGCTCCGCAGGGCCGTCGTGCAGGCCATCCTCGACGGCCGCCTCGGCACCGGCGCCGCACTGCCTTCGTCCCGCGAGCTGGCCGCCGCGCTCGGCATCAGCCGCAACACCGTCACCGCCGCCTATGTGCAACTGGTCGAGGACGGCTTTCTGCAGGCGCGGCCGCGCAGCGGTGTCTTCGTGGCCCCGGGTGCGCAGCCGCTCGCGCCGCAGGCCGCCGAGCCGCTCACCGGCGCCAGCGGCCAGCCGGGCCGGCCGCCGGAATGGGAGTCGCGCGTGCGTCGCTCGCTGGCCGGCCGGCCGACGCTGGCCAAGCCGGCGCAGTGGCGCGACTACCGCTATCCCTTCGTCTACGGTACCCACGACGCGGAGCTGTTCCCGACCGAGGACTTCCGCGAGTGCTGCATCAAGAGCCTGGCGCGCTCGCAGCTGGGGCGCTGGACGCCCGACCTCGAGGCCTTCGACCTGCCCGAGCTGGTCGAGCAGATCCGGACGCGCCTGCTGCCACGACGCGGCGTCTTCGCGCTGAAGGAAGAGATCATCCTGACCGTCGGCACGCAGCACGCCTACTGCCTGCTTGCCGAGGCGCTGTTCGACGAGACGACGCGGCTCGGCCTCGAGGAGCCCGGCCATCCGCACGCGCGCAACAGCTTCGCGCTGCGGCAGCCACGCACCCTTCCGGTGGCGGTCGACGACGACGGCCTGGTCGTCGATGCGCTGCCGGCCGTCGACTACCTGTTCGTGACGCCGTCGCACCAGAGCCCCACCACCGCGACGCTCTCGCTCGAGCGCCGCCGCTGGCTGCTGCGCAAGGCCGAGCTGCAGGACTTCGTGCTCATCGAAGACGACTACGAGGCCGAGAACCTCTACGCCGGCACGCCGATGCCGGC
>JBDTCA010000022.1:0-2896 GCA_039923815.1 Caldimonas sp.
CCTAGGGCGCAAACCGATGCGGCAGCGAGAGACGGGGTGCTAGATTGCCCGCGTCCATGGTCAAGCCCCTCAAGAAGCCGCGGCGCACCGCCGAGCGCATCCTCGACACCACGCTCGAGCTCTTCAATCGCTTCGGCGAGCCCAACGTGTCGACGACGCTGATCTCGGCCGAGCTCGGCATCAGCCCGGGCAATCTGTATTACCACTATCCGGCCAAGGAAGAGCTGATCACGAAGCTCTTCGACCGCTACGACGCGGCACTGACCGAGCTGCTGCGTGCTGCCGACGACGTCGCCAACGTCGAGGACGCATGGCTCTTCCTGCACCTGCTGTTCGAGCTGATCTGGGCCTATCGCTTCCTGTACCGCGACCTCAACGACCTGCTCTCGAACAACCGCAAGCTCGAGACGCATTTCCAGTTCGTGTTGCAGCACAAGACCCGGGCCCTGCGCGCGGTGCTCGACGGCGTCACCGCGGCCAGCGGCAGGGCGATCGAGCCGCGCGAGGTCGAGCCGGTGGCGACGGCGATGGTCGTCGTGCTGACCTATTGGCTCAGCTTCGAGTACGTGCGCAACCCCCGCCACGCCCTCGAGCCTGACCACGCCGGCGCCGCCCTGCTGCGTGGCGCTTTCCACGTGCTGTGCCTGCTCGCGCCCTACCTCGCGCACGATCAGCGCGAGCACCTGCATGCGCTCGCCGCCCACTACACAAGAACCTCCGCAGGAGATTGACGATGGCGACCTGGAAAGCGTTCCCGCACGATGCCGATGCCTACCGCTACGACGCAGCCACATTGAAGAAGAAGTGGTCTCGACTGCACACTGGTGACGCCGAGCCGCTGCCGAAGGACGACAGCGTTCTCGCCGCCTGGGCGCTCTTTCATGCCGGCGCGTTCCAGAAGGCGGTCGCGGCCGGCATCAAGGCGCACGCCGATGGCGCCGGTGCCGGCATGACCGTCGCCAACAAGGCACAAGCCATCTACGCCACTTATCTCGAGGCGAGCGAAAAGACCAAGCTGGCCTTGCTGCTCGAGGCCTCGGAACGGGCCGAGCAGCGCACGAAGGAGGACCCGAAGGATGCCAACGCCTGGTACTGCATGGCCTATGCGCTCGGTCGCTACAGCCAGGGCATCAGCATCGCCAAGGCGCTCTCGCAAGGCCTCGGCTCGAAGGTCAAGAACGCGCTGGAGACCACGATCAAGCTTTCGCCGAAGCATGCCGACGCCCACATCGCGCTCGGCGCGTTTCACGCCGAAGTGATCGACAAGGTCGGCTCGCTGCTCGGCCGCACCCAGGGCGCCAGCAAGGACGCCGGCCTGATGCACTACAAGACGGCACTCAAGCTCAATCCGGGTTCTGCGATCGCGATGGTCGAGTACGCCAACGGCATGGTCATGCTCGACGGCGACAAGCGCATGAAGGAAGCGACCCGGCTTTATGAGGACGCCGCCGCCTGCGAGCCGATGGACGCGATGGAGCGTCTGGACGTGGAGATGGCGAAGGCCGAGCTGGAGGACTGACGAACGATGGCGACGATGACCGCCAGGACCTGGACACTGCTTGCCGTCGTTGCCTTGACCGGCTGTGCAAGCAAGACCAGCCGCGAGACGAGCACCCCCGGCGCCTCACCGGCATCGATCGGCGCCGAGGCGCCCGTCGCCGCGGCGGCTTCGGCACCGACTCGGGCTGCGCAGCGAACCGCCGCGGCCTCGAAGCTGGCGGTCGAGCGGCAGTGGCTTGCGGCCTGGTTCAAGGGCACGCCGGTCGTCGTCGCCCAACGACCCGACGGCGCCGTCGTCCTCGAGGTGCCGCACGAGTTCTGCTTCGAGCCCGGGCAAGACGTCGTCAAGCCCGCGCTCGCCTCGGTCCTGGACAAGGTCGCGAGATCGCTGCGGCGCACGGCCATCACCGAGCTTCGGCTCATCGCCGCGCCCGGTGACCGGGGCGGTGCGGCCGACCTGGGCATCCGCCGAGCCACGCGCGTCTACGAATTCATGCGCGCGAGAGGCTTGCCCACGGGTCGCCTGGCCAGGCCGTCGACCAGCAGCGGCACGGCGGTCCAGCTGCGCATCGAGGCGCAGTCGCCGGCCTGACGTGGATGTCCGGCGACACCGAGGCAAGCGGTGGCTTGCTCGGTGTCAGGCTGGCCGCTCAGGGGCACGTCGCCGAGTTGGCGACCGCCGGCGGGCGCAGCGCCCGGGTGGCGCCGCTCTCGTCGGGCCCGAGCGTGTTGCGGGTGTAGGTGCAGCCGTAGGTCGGCGCCGCCACCGTTGCCGCCGTCACGACGTCGTCGCCCGCGGGCTTGATGCCGTCACGCTCCCACTTGATCATGGCGTCGAACGCTTCAGCCTCCTCGGCGACGGTGAAGTCGCAGTGGCTCACGCCGCGGATCGCACGCTGCACGAGCAGGGCGCTGTTGCCCTTGGCGGCAACGCGTTTCTGGTAGACCTGCTCCATGCTGAACGGCACGAACAGATCGCCGAGCGTGTGGATCGTCACCACCGGGACCTTGATCTCGCCGTTGATCACCGGGATCCAGCGCAGACCGTCGGTGCGCAGGCGGTTGGCGGTGGGGTCGGGAACGATGTCGATCGCCGCGGCGTTCAGCGCCGCGGAGCCGGCCGGGTCGCCGTCGATGACGTAGGTGAACGAACGCGTGTCGAGCACGTTCTTGTTGAGGATGCCGGTGACGGTGCCGTCGGAGCCGAAGGTGCCGTAGGCCGAGGGGAAGCTGCCGCCGAAGGCGATCCCGAGGTCGAACATCGGCCGCTGGCCGCCGGTGATGTTCTTCACCACCGACAGGTACTTGACGCCGGTGGCCGTGGGGACCGAGGGAAAGGTGGTGAAGAGCGTGTTCGTGACCAGCGTATTGATCTCGGCGAACTTGTCGGTCGGAT
>JBDTCA010000023.1:0-2662 GCA_039923815.1 Caldimonas sp.
ACGGCGAAGACGAGAAGCGCGAAGTGCTGCGCTGGCTCTTCTTCGACAACCACGAGTTCACGAGCTACTTCGCGACCTGGCGCTTCATGAAGTCGTTCGCCACCAAGCCGTGCGACCCCGCCGTCGCCGCGTTCCTGCAGAGCCGAATCGACAGCGCCTTCTCGGTCGTCGAGAAACACCTTGCCGGGCGCGAGTACATCGTCGGCAGCGCGCTCACGATCGCCGACATCTCGCTTTCAGGCTATCTCTTCTACCCGGCGGACGAGAGCGGCTACGTGCTGGAGGAGCGCTTCCCGAACCTCGCGGCCTGGCGCGATCGCCTGAAGGCGGCGCCCGGCTGGGGCGACCCGTACCAACTATCGCTCGGCGAGCGCGTCGCGCCCAGATGGTGATGGTCAACGATCGCGCCGCCCCCGACCACCTCGACTGGCCGTTCTTCGAGCCGCGCCACCGCGCGTTTGCGATCGAGCTCGACGCCTGGGCCGCCACGAACCTCGGCCACGCCCACGGCAGCGAGCGCGCCGAAGTCGACGCCACCTGCCGCGCGCTCGTGCGCTCGCTCGGCGCAGCCGGCTGGCTCGCGCCCGCGATCGCCGGCCGTGAGCACGGCGGCGCGGCCGACGCCATCGACACGCGCTCGATCTGCCTGGCCCGCGAGACCCTGGCGCGCCACGACGGTCTCGCCGACTTCGCCTTCGCGATGCAGGGCCTCGGCTCCGGCGCAATCAGCCTCGCCGGCATGGCCGCACAAAAGGCGCGCTACCTGCCGCGCGTCGCCGCCGGCGAATCGATCGCCGCGTTCGCGCTCTCCGAACCGGATGCCGGCTCCGACGTTGCCGCCTTGGCCTGCGCGGCCCGTGTCGAGGGTGACGACTACGTCCTCGACGGTGAGAAAACGTGGATCTCGAACGGCGGCATCGCCGACTTCTACGTCGTCTTCGCGCGCACCGGCGCCGAGCCCAGGGGCTCGCGCGGCATCAGCGCCTTCATCGTCGATGCCGACACGCCGGGATTCGAGATCGCCGAGCGCATCGACGTGATCGCGCCGCATCCGCTGGCTCGCCTGCGTTTCACGAACTGCCACGTCGCCGCGAGCCAGCGCATCGGCGCCGAAGGCGAGGGCTTCAAGATCGCGATGCGCACGCTCGATGTGTTTCGCACGTCGGTCGCCGCCGCCGCCCTGGGCTTCGCGCGCCGCGCCTTCGACGAAGCCATTCACCGTGCCACGACCCGGCGCATGTTCGCTGGCGTGCTCGGCGACTTCCAGCTGACTCAGGCCCGGCTCGCCGAGATGGCGACCACGATCGACTCGGCGGCGCTGCTCGTCTACCGTGCCGCCTGGCTGCGCGATCAGGGCAGGAACGTGACGCGCGAGGCGGCGATGGCCAAGCTCGCCGCCACCGAGGGTGCGCAGCAGGTGATCGACGCGGCAGTGCAGATGTGGGGCGGGCAGGGCGTGCAGAGCGGCCAGACCGTCGAGCGCCTGTACCGCGAGATCCGCGCCCTGCGCATCTACGAAGGCGCGAGCGAAGTGCAGCAACTGATCATCGGCCGCGACCTGCTCAAGGATGCCAAGGCGAAGGAGACCACGACATGAAACAGGCGTTGCTGCCCGCGGGCTGGCCGAGGCCGAAGGGCTATGCCAACGGCATCTCGGCGAACGGCCGGCAGGTGTTCGTCGCCGGCATGGTCGGCTGGACACCCGAGGGCGTGTTCCTGAGCGACGATTTCGCCGAGCAGACCCGGCTCGCCCTGCAGAACATCGTTGCCGTCCTGGGCGCGGCCGGCGCCGGCCCGGAGCACATCACGCGCATGACCTGGTACGTCACCAGCAAGCGCGAGTACCTCGCCGCCGGCCGGGCCGTCGGCGCCGCTTTCCGCGAGATCATCGGAGGCTTCGACATCGCCATGACGGCGGTGGAGGTCACCGCGCTGATGGAAGATCGCGCCAAGGTCGAGATCGAAGTCACGGCCGTCATTCCCGAACAAGCGGAAATCACACGCCCATGAGCAAAGCCCCGAAAGCATCCTTCCACTGGGACGATCCGCTGCTCCTCGAGCAGCAACTCAGCGACGACGAGCGCGCCGTGCGCGCGGCCGCGGCCGCCTATTGCCAGGAGCAGCTCGCGCCACGCGTGGTCGACGCCTTCCGCAATGGATCCACCGACGTCGCCATCTTCCGGGAGATGGGCGAGCTCGGCCTGCTCGGCTCCACCATCCCCGAGCAGTACGGCGGCGGCGGCATGAACTACGTCTGCTACGGCGTCGTCGCCCGCGAGGTCGAGCGTGTCGACTCCGGCTACCGCTCGATGATGAGCGTGCAGTCGTCGCTGGTGATGGTGCCGATCAACGAATTCGGCACCGAGGCGCAGAAGCAGAAATACCTGCCGAAGCTCGCCACCGGCGAGTGGATCGGCTGCTTCGGCCTCACCGAGCCTGACCACGGCTCCGACCCCGGCAGCATGGTCACCAAGGCCAAAAAGGTGCCCGGCGGCTACTCGCTCAGTGGCGCCAAGATGTGGATCACCAACTCGCCGATCGCCGACGTGTTCGTGGTCTGGGCCAAGGACGACGAGGGCGCGATCCGCGGTTTCATCCTCGACAAGGGCGCCAAGGGGCTGACGGCACCGGTGATCCACGGCAAGGTCGGCCTGCGTGCCTC